>JAIBJN010000129.1 GCA_020029595.1 Actinomycetota bacterium
AACGAACGCCTCGTTGCCGACGCGCTCCATCCCTATCGAGACCTCGTGGTGGCCACGAAGGGCGGTCTCCGCCGCCAGGGGCCCGGACGCTGGAGTCGCGACGGCCGGCCCGCCCACCTGAAGGTCGCCTGCGAGGGGAGCCTCCGGCGCCTTCGAGTCGACTGCATCGACCTCTACCAGCTGCATGCCGTCGACCCCGCTGTTCCCCTCGAGGAGTCAGTCGGCGCCCTCGACGAGCTCCGTTCGGACGGCAAGATCCGCCGCATCGGTCTCTGCAACGTCACCGCGGCCCACCTCGAGCGAGCTCTGACCCTCGTTCAGGTCACGTCGGTCCAGAACCGCTTCAGCGTCGCCGACCGCTCCGCGGGAGAGCCGCTCAGCCGCTGCGAGGCGAGCGGAATCGCGTTCATCGCCTGGGCTCCGCTCGCAAAGGGCTACCTGACCAGGGCCCGCGGGCCCCTGGCCCGTGCAGCCGCAAGTCGAGGCGTCACCGTCGGGCAGCTGGCCCTCGCCTGGGTCCTGGCGCGGTCGCCGGTGACTCTGCCGATCCCCGGAACGTCGTCCGTCACTCATCTCGAGGAGAATCTCGCCGCCGCCGGAATCGAGCTCGGCGACGACGACGTCACAGCCCTCACGGGTCGGTTCCTGGGCTATGAAGGACGGCGCCTGATGCGCAAGAGTCGCGTGCTCGCGGGTCGAGCCCGCAGGTCCGTGCGACGCGGGAAAGGCCGATGACCGTCACTCTCGCGAGGACGATCGACGAGATCGAGCGCATTCGGAACGTCTGGTCGGATCTGCAGGGAGACGCCGTGACGTCGGACCCCGACTACTACCTCGAGCTGCTCCGCCACGGGGAGAACGTGCAACGGCCGCACATCGTGCTGCTCGAGCGCCGCGGCCGTGGGGCCGGTATGGTCGTCGCCCGCCTCGAGACCGTCCGGCTCGTCTCGAAGATCGGATACAAGACCGTTGCCCGCCCGCGGGTTCGCGCGCTTCGGGTCGCGTACGGGGGTCTGCTCGGCGAGGCGGCAGGAGAGCTGGCATCCGAAGCCGTTTCCGAGCTCAGAGCCGCCCTCCGGCGCGGTGAGGCCGACGTCGTCCTCTTTCCGAATCTTCGCACCGACGGGGCCGCCTTCGCCCAGGCCACCACGAGCCCGCCGTTTCTGCTCCGACAGCACGGCTTCGATGGCAAGATGCACCGCCGCCTGCGTCTTCCCGAGTCCTTCAGCGCGTTTCTGGCTTCGCTCTCGGGGAGCACGAGGCAGGGCCTCCGGCGTAACGAGCGGCGTCTACTCGACGCGCACGGTGACGAGCTCTCTCTTCGTTCGCTCGACCGCCCAGAGGAGGTCGAGGCGTTCTTCGCCGCGGCCAGGCCCGTCGCCGCGGCGACGTACCAGAACAGCCTTGGCGTCGCCGTCCGCGGGAGCGAGCTCGAACTGTCCCTGACCCGGCTGGCCGCCCAGAGGGGCTGGTTCCGCGCCCGGGTCCTCTACCTCGGGGACCGTCCGATCGCGTTCTGGCACGGGTACGCCTACCGAGGCGTCTTCCAGACGCACGTCCCCGGGTACCTACCCGAGTATCGGGACCTGAACGTGGGAACCTATGTCCTCATGCGGCTCCTGGAGGATCTGTGCGCCGATCGCTCGGTTCAGGCTCTGGATTTCGGCTTCGGTGACGCCGAGTACAAGCGCCGCTTCGGCGACGAGGCGTGGCAGGAGGCCGACGTCGCCGTCTTCGGGCCCTCCTTCAAAGGTGTCCGCGTCAACGCAGTCCGCACGGCCGTCGTCGCCGGCAATCGTCTGGGCAAGCGGGTTCTGGGAAGCGATCGCCTGGCCGGGGCGAAGCGAGCCTGGCGGTCGCGAATGACGGAACGGGGTAGGTGAGGACCGCATGCGAGTCACCCGGATCCTGAAGTACGTGGCGCTCGGGACCGCCGGGGTTGCGGCGATGCTCGCGCTCGCGATAGTCGCCAGCGCGGCTCTCGACCGGCCGTCGAAGACGATCGAGAGCGAGGTGACGATCGAGGCCTCGCGGGAGACGGTGTGGCGCATCCTCACGGACTTCGAGGACTACGCCCGGTGGAACCCGCTCATGACCGCCGCGGAAGGAGACGCCCGCCTGGGCGCCCACATCCAGGTCGATCTCCAGCCGCCAGACAGCGACACGCAGGAGGTGTCGCCCGAGATCACGACCCTGAGGCCGAACCGGAAGCTCGCGTGGATGTCGCGCTACGTCGTGCCCGGGGTCGCGGACCGCGAGTACGAGGTGGTAATCGAGCTGCTGGACGACGATCGCGTTCGCGTCGTCATGCACAAGCGCTTCGAGGGCATCCTGATCCCCTTCACGTCCACCGAGGAGGAACAGGTCGGGCTCGACCTCATGGCGGAGGCGCTCAAGAAGCGCGCCGAAGCGGCCACTCCGGGCACGACCATCCGGGCGGCCGAGAACTGGGTGTGCGACCGGCCGCTCGAGGACTACGGCGACCTGCCGATCATCGTCAAATCCCACATCGACGACCAGCCTCGTCCCGTTGAGGCGGTCACCCTGAGCGGCCCGGATTGCGCCGGTGACGGAAACCCGGAGACCATCGACCTCGTCCTCGAGATCGAAGGCGACGGGCGACAGATCGGGCCCACCTCCAATGCCGTCAAGGTCAAGCTCGGGGCGCACGACATCGAGATCGAGGGCTACGCGGACTGCGGCGAGGCGCCCCCCGGCGTGCGCCAGAACGGGATCCACGTCATGCTCGGCTACCGCATCACATTCGTCGGCTTTCGGATCGGCGACCCGGACACCGGCGAGTGGACCTGCGCCGGGGCGAGCGGTGCGCTCGCCATCGAAGAACGATCGGAGGACGACCCTGAGCCGGAGGACGTCGTCTGCGACGGATGCGCGCTGGCCTCGGGCAACCGCGGTCTCTACATCGGCGACTCGATCCGCTCGGGGTCCCGCAACTCGATCTTCGTCTCGCCCAGCGACATCTTCGTCGCGCCGGGCGCGAGGGATCCTGTCGACACCGGCAACACGTGGCGTCACCTCGACCCGGGGGGCCAGTCCTAGCGGCTATTCCGGCAGGTGGTTCTCGACCGCGACCGGCGCCGGGTCGATTCCGGCGTCGTAGCGCGCGGTGTCGAT
>JAIBJN010000021.1 GCA_020029595.1 Actinomycetota bacterium
CGGCGGCTGCCCCCGCGCGCGCGCAGCCTCATTCCCGGGATCGCCCTGCTCGCGCTGGCGGCTCTCTACCCGGTCTACTACGACAGCCTGCCGACCAGCGTCCCCGTCATTCAGAACTTCCCGAGCGTGAGCACGGCCGTGATCATGATCGTCTTCATCATGATGGCCGTCGGCCTCAACATCGTCGTCGGCTACTGCGGCTTGCTCGACCTCGGGTACGTGGCGTTCTACGCCGTCGGCGCGTACACGGCCGGCTGGCTCGCGTCGGGCCACTTCCAGCAGGTGAAGCTCCATCTCGGCTCGGCCGGGATCTCCACCGAGCTCCGCGGCATCCACATCAACCTCTGGATCGTGCTCCTGCTCGCGGGCTGCCTGACCGCGCTCGCCGGCATCCTCATCGGGCTCCCGACGCTGCGCCTGCGCGGCGACTACCTGGCGATCGTGACGCTCGGATTCGGCGAGATCATCCCGCAGTTCGTCCGCAATGCGGACGACATCGGCGGGTTCAACCTGACGGCCGGCAGCTTCGGGATCAACCCGATCGACACGCCGGGCTTCGGGACGGGGCTGAACGAGGCGCTCGGGCTGCCCGTCAACTTCCAGCAGTCGTTCGACAGGATCAATCTCTTCTACTGGAGTGCGCTCGCGCTGCTCATGATCACGATCTTCTGCTCGGTGCAGCTGCGCGACTCGAGGCTCGGCCGCGCCTGGATCGCCATCCGCGAGGACGAGACCGCGGCCGCGGCGATGGGCGTCCCGCTCATGCGCACGAAGACCTGGTCGTACGCGATCGGCGCCTTCTTCGGCGGGGTGGCCGGCGCCTTCTACGCGAGCTTCAAGGGCGGCGCGTTCCCGAGCGAGTTCTACTTCAACATCTCCGTCTTCCTGCTCTGCATGGTCATCCTCGGGGGGATGGGGAGCGTCTGGGGCGTCGTCGTCGCCGGTGCCATCCTCACGTGGCTGAACCAGGAGGGGCTCGCGAACATCGGGGGCTGGGTCAACCGGGAGACGCCCCTCAGATTCGACGTCACCGAGGTCCAGTTCGGGCTCTACGGGATCATCATCGTGCTGATGATGCTCTTCCGACCCGTCGGGCTGATACCGGAAGGGCGCCGCAAGCGCGAGCTCGAGCAGGGCGGTCTGCCCACCGACACGCTCTACGGGGAGCGACACGAGTGATGGCGGACAACCTGCTCTCGGCGCAGCAGATTCGCAAGGAGTTCGGCGGCCTCGTCGCCGTCAACGACGTGGACTTCGCCATCCCGCGGAAGGGGATCGTCGGCCTGATCGGGCCGAACGGCGCCGGCAAGACGACGTTCTTCAACATGCTCACGGGCGTCTACAAGCCGACCGCGGGCGTGATCGAGTTCGACGGCAACGACATCACCGGCAAGCCTCCCCACCAGATCACGAAGCTCGGCGTGGGGCGGACGTTCCAGAACATCCGCCTCTTCGAGTACATGACCTCCCTCGAGAACGTCCTGGTCGGGATGCACCACCGTCTCAAGGGCGGGATCCTCGGATCGATCTTCACCCTGCCGCGCGTCCGTCGCGAGGAGAAGGAGGCGGCCGAGAGCGGCCGGGAGCTGCTCGCCTTCTGCGGGCTCAAGGGCCGCGCCGACACCCTCGCCCGCAACCTCCCCTACGGCGACCAGCGCCGCCTCGAGGTGGCGCGGGCGCTCGCCACGAACCCGCAGCTGCTCCTGCTGGACGAGCCGACCGCCGGCATGAACCCCCAGGAGACGGCGGCCTTCACGGACTTCACCTCGAAGCTCCGCGAGGAGCAGGGGCTGACCGTGCTCCTGATCGAGCACGACATGAAGGTGGTCATGGGCGTCTCGGACCGCGTCACGGTGCTCGACTACGGCGAGAAGATCGCCGAGGGCGTGCCGGCCGAGATCCAGAAGGACGAGCGCGTGATCGAGGCCTACCTCGGCAAGGCGGCGACCACCGGAGCGGCATCGTGAGCGAGTCGCCGTCGCAGCGGCCCTCCCCTCAGGCCGGGGAGGCGCCCACGCGGCCTGCGCCCGAGCCCGCTCACGCGCAGGAGGCCACCAGAGGCCGGGGCGGCAACGGCGCCATCCTCGAGGTCGAGGACATCCACACGTACTACGGCGCGATCCACGCGCTGAAGGGCATCACGATCGAGGTCCGCGAGGGCGAGATCGTCACGCTGATCGGCGCGAACGGGGCGGGCAAGTCGACGACGCTTCGCTCGATCAACGGCCTCAACCATCCCCGGAAGGGCGCGATCCGCTTCCAGGGGCAGGACATCACGAACGACGCCCCGCACAAGATCGTGGCCATGGGCGTCTCCCAGTCCCCCGAGGGCCGGAAGCTCTTCTCCCGCATGACCGTGCTCGAGAACCTCGAGATGGGCACGTTCCAGCTCAAGGACCGCTCAACCTTCAAGGACGACCTCGAGCGCGTCTACACGCTCTTCCCACGCCTGGCCGAGCGGAAGACGCAGAAGGCCGGCACCCTCTCCGGAGGCGAGCAGCAGATGGTCGCCATGGGCCGAGCGCTCATGGCCCACCCGAAGCTGCTCATGCTCGACGAGCCCTCCATGGGCCTGGCGCCGATCTTCGTGGAGAGGATCTTCGAGATCGTCGTAGAGATCAACCAGCAGGGGACGCCGATCCTGCTCGTCGAGCAGAACGCGCTCATGGCGCTCGACGTCGCCAGCCGCGGCTACGTGATGGAGACGGGCCACATCGCCCTCACGGACGACGCGAACGCGCTCGCCCGAAACGAACAGGTTCAGAAGGCCTACCTCGGCATGGATTAGGGCGCGCCGGCGCGCCCCGCCGCCCCGAATAGACTCGGGGCATGCCGAAGACGCTGACCGGGGCCGAGCTCCAGGTCGACGACGCGCCCGCTCGCGAGGCCGAGCTCTTCCTCGTCGACGGGAACAACCTCGCCTACCGCGCCTACTTCGCGCTCCCCGAGGAGCTGGCCACGACCGATGGCTTCCCGACCAACGCCCTCCTCGGGTTCACGAACATGCTCTTCAAGCTCCTCTCGGACTACCGGCCGAAGGGGGTCGCGGTCGCCTGGGACACCAGACCGGTGCATCGCAAGGAGCTCTCGCCCGAGTACAAGATCGAGCGCCGGCCGATGCCGGACCTCCTGAGCGAGCAGTTCCCGCACTTCCGGCCGATCGTGGAGGCGTTCGGCTACCGGAACCTCGAGTTCGAGGGGTGGGAGGCCGACGACGTGATCGCGACGCTGGCCACACGTGCGGACGAGGCCAGCATCAAGACGTGCGTCGTCTCCACCGACCGCGACGCCTTCCAGCTCTGCTCGGAGAACGTCTGCCTGATGATGACGCCGCGGGGGGTCGCCGACGTGCACGTCTACACGCCCGAGCGCGTCTTCGCCCGTTACGGCGTCACGCCCGAGCAGGTGCCCGACTTCATCGGGCTCAAGGGAGACACGTCCGACAACATCCCCGGCGTTCCGGGGATCGGGGACAAGACGGCGGGCCAGCTCATCGCGCAGCACGGTTCTCTCGAGGACGTGTTCGAGCACGTGGACGAGCTCTCGCCTGCGCGCGCGAAGGCGCTCCGCGAGCACGCCGAGCAGGCGCGGGGGTCGAAGGAGCTCGCGACCATGCGGCGCGACCTGCCGCTCGAGGTCGACCCCGCGCAGCTGGTGCTCGCGCCGCCTGACCGCTCGCAGCTCAAGGAGATCTTCCGCCGCTTCGAGTTCCGCAACCTGCTGCGGCGCGTGGACGAGCTCGACGAGGCGCTGCCCGCGGCGCCCATGGAGGTCACCGGAGTCGGCGTGCCCTGGCGGGAGGGCGAGTTTCCCTCGTTCGAGGGCGAGGCCGCGCTCGACCTGGAAGGAGGGCGCTTCGCGCTCGCGCGCGAGGGCGAGGAGGTCCTCGTCGGGCCGTGGAGCCCGGAGCTCGTCTCGCGCCTCCGGGACGCCGCCCTCGTCCTCCACGACGCGAAGGGCGCCCGCCTCGAGGCTGCGGACGACACCCTCCTCATGACCTACCTCATCGAGCCCGGGCGCTCCTCGTACCTGCTCGACGACCTCGCCGCCGAGTACGGCGTCGAGCTCGTGCCGGAGCCCCCGACCGACGAGGAGACCGCGGCGCTCGTCCGTCACGCCGCCGCCGAGCTGCGCCTCGCGTCGCAGCTCCGGGGCCGCATCGCGGAGTGGGGCCTGCAGCCGCTCTACCGCAACGTCGAGCTGCCGCTGACGGGCGTGCTCGCTGCGATGGAGGACGTCGGCGTCCGCATCGACACGTATCGGATGGGGGAGATCACGGCGCGGCTCGGCGACCGCATCGAGGAGCTGGAGGCGCGCGCACACGAGCTCGCCGGCGAGGAGTTCATGCTCGGCTCGACGCAGCAGGTGGCGCGCATCCTCTTCGAGCAGCTCGGGCTCACGGCCGGGCGGAAGGGGAAGACCGGCTATTCGACCGATTCCCGCGTCCTCCGTGCGATCCGCGACGAGCACGAGATCGTCGCCGTGATCGAGGAGTGGCGCGAGTACTCGAAGCTCCTGAACACGTACCTCGGGCCGCTGCCGGGCCTCATCTCCCCTGAGGACGGCCGCTTGCACACGCACTTCAACCAGGCGGTCGCCTCGACGGGACGGCTCTCGACCTCGAGCCCGAACCTGCAGGCGATCCCGATCCGGACCGAGCTCGGACGAGAGATCCGGAGCGCGTTCGTCGCCGAGCCCGGCTTCCGGCTCCTGTCGGCCGACTACTCCCAGGTGGAGCTGCGCATCCTCGCGCACGTCTCCGGCGAGCCGAAGCTCCGCGAGGCGTTCGCGCGCGACGAGGACATCCACGCGGCCACGGCCGCCGAGGTGCTCGGCAAGGAGCGGTCCGAGCTGACGAAGGACGAGCGGAACGTGGCCAAGATGGTCAACTTCGGGATCATCTACGGGATCTCCGCCTTCGGGCTCTCCGAGAACCTCGACATCCCGCGCGAGGAGGCGCAGGCCTACATCGACGCGTACCTCGCACGCTTTCCGCACGTCCAGGACTTCATCCAGCGCACGATCGAGCAGGCCGAGCGCGACGGCTACGTGACGACGCTCTTCGGTCGGCGTCGTCCGATCCCCGAGCTGAAGGCCCGGAATCGCCAGACGCGCTCCCTCGGCGAGCGCCTGGCCGTCAACTCAGTCATGCAGGGCACAGCCGCGGACATCATCAAGGCGGCGATGGTGGCGATCCACCGGCGCCTGCGCGACGAGGGCCGCGCCGCGCGGCTCGTCCTCCAGGTGCACGATGAGCTCCTGCTCGAGGTGCCCGAGGTGGAGACCTCCGCCGTCCGCGACCTCGTCCGGGAGGAGATGTGCGGCGCCTACCCGCTCGACCCGCCCCTCGCGGTCGACATCGGCGTCGGCGACGACTGGAACGAAGCCAAGGCGTGATCCCACACGAGCTTCGCACGGAGCGCATGCTCCTGCGGCAATGGCGCGAGGGGGACGCCGAGGCGCTCGAAGAGATCTACAGGCACCCCGAGTTCCTGGAGCACATGCCGTACCGCGACCCGTACGAGCAGATCGGCCGGTTCGCACGCGAGTGGCGCGAGGACGGCCTCAGCCACTGGGCGGCAGTCGACCCGGAGAGCGGGCGCCTCATCGGCCGCATCGGGCTTCTCCGCCACCACGACTGGCCCGAGTCGCCGAGCCCGGTCGAGGTCGGCTGGGCTCTCCATCGCGACTGCTGGGGGAGAGGTCTGGCGACGGAAGGCGGTCGGGCGGGTCTCGAGTGCTGGCGCGCCCACCTGGACGACCCCCAGCTCATCTCCATCACCACGCCGGCCAACCGACGCTCCCGAGCGGTCATGGAGCGGCTCGGGCTCACGCTGCGCGGCGAGACGCACTGGCACGAGCACGACGTCATCTGGTACGCGCTCGACCGCTAGCTGCGGCGCCAGGTGATCTGCACGGCGCCGATCGGCCACGTGACCTCCTCGTCGCCGTCGAGCTCGTAGAACGTCAGCTCGGTCGAGCCGCCCAACGCGAGCCAGGTGCCGTCGGGCGACCAGGCCGCCGTGTGGCCCGGCCAGAGAGATCCGCCGAGGCCGAAAGCCGAACAGCCGAGGTCGAAGTAGCGCATCCTCTCGCCCGCGCGGAAGAGCGCCGAGCAGTTGTCGGGCGAGAAGATCGGAGGCCTGCCCTGGAATCGCTCGGGGAGGTCGAGCGCGTTTGTCAGCCGGCCGCGCGCGTAGCGCTCGAGCCGGCGGCCCTCGACGACGAGCCCGACCGAGCCGTCCTGCCCGTAATGGACCTTGGTGATCCCGCCCGACGCCGTCACCGTCGGGCGGCCCTCGACGACGAGCCGAGCTCCGATCGCGAAGGCGACCTCGCCTTCGGGCGTGTACGCGGCCGGGCACTCCGGAAGCTGCTTCTTCGCGAAGCCGACCTCGAAGTCGATGCCCTCCAGCCGTCGGTTGCACCACGCGGCGCGTTGCCCGTCCTCGCTCCAGACGAGGAAGCCGAAGGCGGCCTCGGACGTCCCGAGGTCGCGCCCGGGGTGGCTGAGGTTGATGAAGCGGAAGGGAACGGCGTCGCCCACCGGCTCGCCGATCCCGACGGCCACCTTGGCGGTCACGGGCGCGGCCCAGAGCTGACAGGTGGAGCGAGCGACCACGTTCGGGAACTCGAGACCGGTCGGGAGGTCGAACTCGCGAACCGCGCACGACCCCGCCTGCGCCAGCACGATCGAGCCGCCCGCGCCGTTGACCTCGGGGAAGGACTCCCGGCCGAGCTCAGGGGCCTCGGCCGTGGAGGTCGTGGGGGGCTCCGTGGTCGTCGGCCCGGCCTCGCGCGAGGGCTCCGGAGAGTCCCCGCTGCGCAGCGAATCCGCGAGCGCGAACCCGCCGATCAGCACCACCGCCGCCAGGATGAGGACGTCGCGGCCTTTCATGGAACCACGGCTATAATGCGCGATTCCGCATGGTCCCGAACGACACCGCGACTGAAGCAGACATTCAGAAGACAGACGACGACGTCTGGACCCGTGGTCCGGACGGCGAGCTGATCCCCGACTACGACTCGACCTTTCCCGTCATCAACGAGGGGGAGGTCGTACGCGGAAAGGTCGTCCGCGTCGACAAGGACGAGGTCCTCGTCGACATCGGCTACAAGTCCGAGGGGGTCATCCCCGTCTCGGAGCTTTCCATCCGGCGTTCGGTGAATCCCGCCGACGAGGTGCAGCTCGGGGACGAGATCGACGCGCTCGTGATGACGAAGGAGGACGCCGAGGGGCGTCTCATCCTCTCGAAGAAGCGTGCGCGCTTCGAGATGGCCTGGAAGCGCATCGAAGGCGCCGCCGAGAGCGGCGAGCCCGTCGAGGGCATCGTCATCGAGGTGGTGAAGGGCGGGCTCATCCTCGACCTCGGCGTGCGCGGCTTCCTGCCTGCCTCGCTCGTCGACATCCGCCGCGTGCAGGACCTCGACGAGTTCATGGGCCAGACGCTCCGCTGCAAGGTGATCGAGCTCAACCGCAGCCGCAACAACGTCGTCCTCTCGCGCCGCGCGGTGCTCGAGGAGGAGCGGCGAGAGATGCGGCAGGCGATCCTCGACCGCCTCTCGCCCGGCGACGTCGTCGAGGGGACGATCTCGAACATCGTCGACTTCGGCGCGTTCGTCGATCTCGAGGGCATCGACGGCCTCATCCACATCTCCGAGCTCTCCTGGAGTCACGTGAACCATCCCTCGGAGCTGCTCGAGATCGGGCAGGAGGTGCGCGTGAAGGTGCTCGACATCGACCGCGAGCGCCAGCGGATCTCGCTCGGCCTCAAGCAGACCCAGTCCGACCCGTGGCAGCAGGTCATCGACACGTACGAGCAGGGGGACGTCGTCGAGGGGCGCGTCACGAAGGTCGTCACCTTCGGCGCGTTCGTCGAAGTCATCCCCGGCGTCGAGGGCCTCGTGCACATCTCCGAGCTGGCCGCGCACCACGTCGAGAACCCGCGGGAGGTCGTCCAGCAGGGCGAGACCCTCCGGGCGAAGATCATCGAGATGGACGCCGAGCGCCGGCGCCTCTCGCTCTCGCTCAAGCGCGTGGAGGAGGGCGAGTCGGCCCGCCCGGGGATCGGCGAGGCGGGCGCCCCCGAGCTCGGGCTCTCGGAGGAGGTCTTCACCGAGCAGGCGGCCGCCGAAGCCGAGGTCGCCGAGGACGAGATCGCCGAGGTCGCCGTCGAGGAGCTCGAGCCCGAGGCCGTCGAGGAGTCGGCCATGGAGGCCGTCGAGGAGGCTCCCACAGACGTCGAGGAGGCTCCCACAGACGTCGAGGCAGTTGCCGACGAGGCTCCCGGCGAGGGCGAGGCCGCCCCCGAGGACGAGGCCTCCGCCCAGCCTGACGACGAGCAGTAAGCGTCGCCCGGTGGCGGTCGCCGTCACCGGCGGGATCGGCGCCGGCAAGTCCGCAGCCCTGCGCGCGTTCGCGAAGCACGGCGCCGCGGTCATCTCCAGCGACGAGATCGTCCACGAGCTTCTGCGCGAGGACCCCGAGGTGAAGGGAGCGGTGGTCGGGCGCCTCGGGAAGGGCGTCCTGGGAGAGGACGGCGAGATCGATCGAGGGAAGGTCGGACGGATCGTCTTCTCCGACCGCAAGGCGCTCCGGTGGCTCGAGGAGCTTCTGCACCCGCGGGTCGTCGCCCGGTACCTCCGCTGGCGCGAGGAGCTGGCAGACCTGCCCGATCCGCCGGCGGTCTGCGTGACGGAGGTCCCGCTCCTCTACGAGGTCGGGGGAGAGTCGCATTTCGACAAGGTCGTGGTCGTCACGGCAACCCCGGATGTGCGGATCGCCAGGCGCATCGGGCCGCTGCGCGACCGCGAGCAGCGTCTCATTCCCGACGACGAGAAGGCGAAGCGCGCCGACTTCGTCTACGTGAACGACGGCTCGCTCGCCGACCTCGACGACTTCGTGTCCGGCGTCGTCGCCACCCTGTCGGCATGAGGCTCGTCGTCAGCGGGATCGTCTTCCTGGCCGCGCTCGCAGCGGGATTCCTGTACGTGGAGGAGACGCAGCCGTCCTGGTACGCCCGACTCCGCTATCCGCTCGAGTACGAGCACATCGTCCGGGGCCACGCCGAGAACTACGAGCTCGACCCAGCCCTCGTCGCGGCGGTGATCTACCGAGAGAGCAAGTTCGACCCGGACGCGCGCTCGTCTTCGGGGGCGATCGGCCTCATGCAGCTCCTGCCGGACACGGCCGAAGGCATCGCCTTGCTCACCGGCGGGAGCCGCTTCGACGTGGACGACCTCTACGACCCCGAGATCAACGTCCGCTACGGCTCCTTCTACCTGCGGAGGCTCCTGCGCAAGTACGGCGACGAGCGGCTCGCGCTCGCCGCGTACAACGCTGGACAGGCGAACGTGGACCAGTGGGTCGCCGAGGGCGGTGAGATTCCCTTCCCGGAGACCCGCGAGTTCGTCGACGGCGTCCTCGAGGCGCGTGACGTCTACGCGCGCGTGTACGCGGACGAGCTCGGGCTCAGCGGGTGACGCGCTCGCAGTCGGGGGCGACGTCGTCCCGCTTGTCGGCGAACACGCGATCGTCGCCGAGCCCGCAGACGATCTCGTCGCGCACGCCGTCACGGGCGCGGATGCGGTCGCCGTCGGGGCCGCCCAGGATGCGGTCCCGCCCAGGACCTCCGCGGAGCAGGTCCTTGCCCTCCCGCCCCGAGAGGTAGTCGTTGCCCCCCTTGCCGCAGAGCCCGTCGGAGCGAGGCGTTCCGACGAGCGTGTTCGCGGCACTCGAGCCCTCCTGGGTGCACACGTCGTCGAGGTTCATGTTCGGCGGGGGAGGGTCGCACAGCTCGCGCACGCGGGCCCTCATCGTCAGGAGCTGCGCGTGCCGCGCCGGATCGCCCGCCAGGTTCGTGAGCTGGTACGGGTCGGAGCGGAGGTCGTAGAGCTCTTCCTCGCCCGTCCTGATGACCACGTAGGTCCAACGGCTTGCCCGAACCGCGCAGTAGGTGGGAACGTTGCCCGGATTGAGGCGGAGGTTCTCGATCAGGAAGCTCGTCCGCCACTCGACCGGCGCCCCGGTGAGCAGGGGCCGCAGGCTCCTGCCGTCGAAGCGTCGCTGGATTCCCGCGAGCCGGGCGAGGGTCGGCGCGATGTCGATGTTCGCAACGAGGCGGTCCTCGCTGCCCGGCTCCGACCCCGTGAGGGCGTCGTAGCGGACGACCAGCGGGACGCGAATGCTCTCGTCGTAGGCGGCCATCTTCGCCCTGAGTCGGTGCTCGCCCCAAAACTGTCCGTTGTCGGAGGTGTAGGCGACCAGCGTGTTCTCGAGCAGGCCTCTGTCCTCGAGGGCGTCGACGATCGTCCCCACCGCATCGTCGACCGCGAGGAGCGAGCGGAGCTGGTTCGTGCGCAGCGCATCGATCTGACCCGCGACGGCCGGTCCGATTCGAGCCCTGCGGCGAAGCCACGTTGGCTTGTCGGAGACGTCTTCCTCGTCGTAGCTCGGCGGACGCCAGGGCGCGAGGGCCGGGAAGGCGTTCTCGTGCCGAGGCGCAGGCGTCGCCGGACCATGAGGGGCGAAGGGCGCGAAGAGGAGGAAGAAGGGCTGCCTGGCGTTGCGGACGAACGCCTCGGCCTCCCGGGCCAGCACGTCGGTGGAGTAGTCCTGGGGCGCGGACCCGTGGCTGACGAGCGTCCCGTCGACCGACAGGTCGTAGTCGTAGTAGCCGACGGGCTGGCCCTCGTCCAAGGAGCCGGTGAACACCACCCACCGGTCCCAGCCGAAGGGCACGGCCGTCGTCGTGTAGCCGTTCAGGTACTTGCCGATCAGGGCCGTCCGGTAGCCGGCTGCCCGGAGCGCCCTGGCGATGGTCGTGCGCGCGTCGAAGGAGGGGAGGCCGCGCGGCCCTCTGTTCATGTAGACGTGGGTCGCGTGCGAGTACCTGCCGGTCAGCAGGCTGGCGCGGCTCGGGCAGCAGAGGGGATTGACGGTGAAGGAGTTCGTGAACGTGATGCCCTCGTCGACGAGCTCGGCCTGGACGGTGGGCATCGCCCAGAGCGTGTCCCAGCGCTGGTCGTCCGTCAGGATCAGGACGACGTTCGGGGCTGCCCCGGCCGCGGAGCCCCCAAGGGCGAAGAAGACCACGGCGGCCGCGACAATGGCCTTCGCGAGAGACCGCACGGGACGTCAGGCTAGCGGCCCCCGCGGCCCGCAGGCGTCAGGCTTTGGTAAAGGCGAGCATCCTCTGGCCGCGCGGGTGGCCCCAGTCGCCGACGTAGGAGACCGAGAGCGGCTTGGCGCGGCAGAGCTCCTCGAAGGCGGCCACGTCGTAGCGGACGATCGGATCTTTGTGGTAGGGCAGGTCCGAGCGGTCGACTCGATCGGGGCCCGAGTCGGTTCGCTCGTTGAACGTCGCGTAGAAGCGGCCGCCGCTCACGAGGGCATCCCCGACGTTTCGCAGGCAGAGCTCGATCGCGTCGAGCGGAATGTGCGTGAAGACCGACTGCGCCAGCGCGAAGTCGAACGACCGGTCGAAGCGCGCCACGCCGAAGTCGTCGATCACCTCGAGGACGGGCCGCTTGTCCACGAGGCCGTAGCGCGGGAGCTCGACCGACCGACCGGCTTCGAGCCGCTCTCGGCTCCGGTCGAATCCGTAGTAGTGACCAGTGTCGAGGTAGCGGATGAAGTGCACGCCGCCGCGGAGGCTGCCGCAGCCCACGTCGAGGAAGAAGTGATCGCGCCGCAGCCCCTGCTCCACGAGGAAGTCGAGCTGGAGCTGCCCCAGCTCGGCCCAGAGCCCGCCGACCGCCTTCCGGTGCCAGCTGGGATCGACGTGGCGATAGAAGCGTGCGGGGAGCATCCGCTTCACGGTCCGCTTCACGCTCGCGGGCAGAAGAGGCCGCACGAGATCGCGAGCGTGCTTCATGCCGGTCACTCCGGTCGCCGAGCGTACAGCAGGCCGCCCTTCCCTGCGACCGGTCTGCGGCCGCGGGGCCCGCGGCTACGATGACTTCCGTGTCCGCCTTCCGCGTCTCCGACGCCTACCGGCCCACCGGCGACCAGCCGGAGGCGATCGCCGCGCTCTCCGAGTCGATCCAGCGCGGCGACACCTTCCAGACTCTGCTCGGGGCCACCGGCACGGGCAAGACGGCGACGATGGCCTGGATCGTCGAGCAGGTGCAGAAGCCGGCGCTCGTGATCGCCCACAACAAGACGCTCGCGGCCCAGCTCTGCAACGAGTTCCGCGAGTTCCTGCCGGGGAGCGCCGTCGAGTACTTCGTCTCCTACTACGACTACTACCAGCCCGAGGCGTACGTCCCGCAGGCCGACCTCTACATCGAGAAGGACGCCTCCATCAACGACGACATCGACCGCCTGCGCCACGCGGCGACCGCGGCGCTCCTGGCCCGCAAGGACGTCCTCATCGTCGCCTCTGTGTCCTGCATCTACGGCATCGGCTCGCCGGTCGAGTACGAGGAGAAGACGGTCGTCCTCGGCGTCGGACTGGAGATCGACCGCGACGTGATGCTGCGGAAGCTCGTCGACATCCAGTACGCGCGCAACGACTCCTTCCTCGGGCGGGGGCGATTCCGCGTGCGCGGGGACGTCGTTGAGGTGCAGCCGGCGCACATGGAGTCGGCCTACCGCATCTCCTTCTTCGGCGACGAGGTCGAGCAGATCACGCACTTCGACCCCCTCTCGGGCGAGATCTACGCCCGGCTCGAGCACCTCGCCATCTTCCCGGCGACCCAGTACGTGACCTCGCGCGAGACGATCGAACGGGCGGTGCACGAGATCCGGCACGAGCTCGAAGAGCAGGTGAAGCTCTTCGAGTCGGGCGGGAAGCTCCTCGAGGCCCACCGCATCCGCCAGCGAACCGAGTACGACCTCGAGATGCTCCAGGAGCTCGGCTACTGCAACGGGATCGAGAACTACTCGCGGATCCTCGACGGCCGCGCTGCCGGGACGCCCCCGCACACGCTGCTCGACTTCTTCGGAGACGACTTCCTCGTCCTGATCGACGAGTCGCACCAGACCGTGCCGCAGATCGGTGGCATGTACGAGGGCGACCGCTCGCGCAAGGAGACGCTCGTGGAGCACGGCTTCCGGCTTCCGTCCGCCCTCGACAACCGGCCGCTCCGCTTCGACGAGTTCCTCGAGCGCGTCCCCGGCATGCTCTTCGTCTCGGCGACACCGGGGCCCTTCGAGCTCCGCAACTCGACGAACGTCGCCGAGCAGATCATCCGCCCGACCGGCGTCGTCGACCCGGAGGTCGAGCTGCGCCCGACCAAGAACCAGATCGACGACCTCCTGAACGAGATCCGGCGGCGGGAGGAGGCCGGCGAGCGCGTCCTCGTGACGACCCTGACGAAGAAGATGGCGGAGGACCTGACCGACTACCTGCTCGAGTCGGGCGTCCGCACGCGCTACCTCCACTCGGAGGTGGACACGCTCGACCGCATCAAGATCATCCGCGAGCTCCGCCTGGGCGAGTACGACGTCCTCGTGGGGGTCAACCTCCTGCGCGAGGGGCTCGACCTGCCGGAGGTCTCGCTCGTCGCCATCCTCGACGCGGACAAGGAGGGCTTCCTCCGCGGCCAGACGGCCCTCATCCAGACGATCGGCCGCGCCGCGCGGAACGTCAACGGCACGGTCGTCATGTACGCGGACAAGCTGACCGAGGCGATCAAGGGCGCGCTCGAGGAGACGACCCGCCGGCGCGACATCCAGCTTCGCTACAACGAGGAGCACGGGATCACGCCCGAGTCGATCGTCAAGGGCGTCTCCGACATCGCCGAGTTCCTCGCCCTCGAGTCGGCCCCGCACGTCCCCGGCCGCCGGCGGCGCGGGCAGCGCCAGGTCGAGGGGATGTCGAACGAGGAGCTGGAGAAGCTCGTCGTCACGCTCGAGGAGGAGATGTTCGCGGCCGCGGAGGAGCTCCGCTTCGAGTACGCCGCCAAGCTCCGCGACGAGATCAAGGAGCTCCGCCGCGAGCTCCAGGCCGCCGCCGAGCCGGCCGCATAGCTGTACGCACCGTTTCTCGCCTGGTAGCCGCCGGGTTTCGTCCTGGTGCACCGTTCCTCCGACGGTTGTAAGAGGGCCGGGAATGGAGTAGTTTCGCCCGTGTCCCACCCCGGGGAGAGGAGCCACATGACACGGACACCGCGGTTTCGGCCAGCCCTTCTGGCCGCCCTCACGACGATCTTCACCCTGCTCCTGGCCGGGTCCGTCTCGGCAGGCGCGGCGGGAACCACGTCGGCGGCTTCAACGGCCTCGACCTCTTCAGCCAAGAGCACGCCGTTCATCTTCTTTGCCTCCGACGGCATGCGGCCCGACCTCGTCGACCGCTACGCCAAGGAAGGCGCCATGCCGACGATGAAGCGCCTGATGGCCCAGGGGCTCAAAGGTCAGAACGGCCTCCTCCAGGGCTTCCCGCCGAACACCGGGGTCGGCTGGTACACGCTCTCCACGGGGACGTGGCCGGGCGAGCACGGCTCGACGAACAACACGTTCCACCGGACAGGCGAGGGCAACTTCAACAACTCCACGAGCTTCGCCACGACCGGCATCCTCCAGGCCGACCACATCGCGCAGTCGGCCGAGCGGAGCGGTAAGACGGTCGTCTCCATGGAGTGGGTCGGCTCGCGCGGCCTCGTGCCCGCGCTCCAAGGCCCGGTCGTCGACTTCCGCAGCTTCTTCTCCCGGAGGGGCATCGCTCTCAACTACGACCTCCCCGGACAGCCCGCCGGCGCGAACGCGTTCGGCGTCGACTACCAGCGCTTCGACCTCGACCCGGCGGCGGGCTGGTCGAACGTGCCCGCCTCGTTCAGCCCGGCGATGCAGGAGCAGTTCACGCTGACCACCACGTTCACGGCGGCGAACCCGACGCGCGTCTACGACCTCTACATCTACGACTCGACGAACGACGGAGCCACGAGCTACGACCGCGTGCTCCTCGTCCCGTCCGGGGCGGCCAAGGACGGCAGCCAGGCGGTCGCGAACCTCGCGGCGGGCGAGTGGGCGGACGTCAAGGTCACCCTGATCGGACCGCGCGCCGGCCAGACCGCAGGCTTCTACGTCAAGGCGATCGACATCGCCCCGGACCTGTCCAAGTTCCGGATCTACTTTACGTCTGTCGCCCGGGCCAACGCGACGTACAACGGTTGCACGTATGCCGTGGGCTGCTCGACGCCGCTCGGCTTCGAGGAGACGCTCGCCTCGATGTTCCCGAGCTCGACGGCGGCGGACTTCGCCCCGCTCGAGGCCGGGATCGTCGACGAGGACACGTACGTGGAGCAGGGCCTCATGTGGAAGGACGCCCACTGGGCGTACCTCTCCTACATCCTCGGCCCGGCGCCCTCGGGTCTCGGCGTGAAGCCCGACCTCCTGCTCGTCGGCGTCCCCGTCACGGACGAGTTCAGCCACCAGTTCATGGGCCTCGTCACGCCGACGGACATCGACGGCAACCCCAACCCGTACTTCGACGACGTCACCAACGACGACGTCCCGGACGGGCGCGTCGCCATCCGCGAGGGCTACATCCGCTCGGCCTACGAGGAAGCCGACCAGACGCTCGCGCTCGCTCAGGACCTCCTGAAGGAGAAGGCGAACACGTTCGTGTCCTCCGACCACGGCTTCGCGCCGCAGTGGTACGCGGTCAACGTCAGCAAGGTGCTGGTCGACCTCGGCCTCCAGGAGCGCGAGCAGAGCGGCAACTGCCGCAAGGCCGCCAACGACCCGGGGACGACGACTCCGGGCGACACCCTCGCCAAGGAGTGCCACGCGGGCGGCACCTCGCAGATCTACGTCAACCTCGCGGGGCGTGACCCGGCGACAGGCAACACGCCGCAGGTCCCGTCAGGGAGCTACGAGGCGGTCCGGAACCAGATCGTCGCGGCGTTCCAGAACCTCGACGACCCGAACCTCCCCGGGCAGCAGCAGGTCGTCCAAGCCGTCTTCAAGAAGGAGCAGCTCCGCAACGTGGCCGGCACCGACGCGCTGCACCCGAGCCGGAGCGGCGACGTGGTGGTCGTCTTCCGGCCCCCGTACCAGACGGACGCGCAGACGCCCGGCCAGCTGGTCGCGCCGTCGCAGTTCTTCGGGCAGCACGGCTACATGCCCGATCTCGTCAACCTGAAGCGGAACGTCAACCTGCATGGGACGTTCATCGCGGCCGGGCCCGATATCAAGGCCGGCGGAGAGGTACGAGGCGTCCGCGCGATCGACCTCGCTCCGACGATCGCCTACCTGATGGATATCCCTGAGCCGCAGAACGCTCGCGGCAAGGTGCTCCTCAACATCGTCAAGGGCGGGAACCTGATCCGCGAGATCCAGATCCTCGACATCTCGGACTTCCACGGCCAGCTCGTCCCGCTCGCCGAGACGGCAGACAACGTCGGTGGCGTCGGCGCTTCGAACCCGACCTTCCCGATCGGCGGGGCGGCGTTCCTGGAACCGTGGTTCGACGTCTATCGCGGCGAGGCCCCGGGCACGAACTTGACCGTGACCGCGGGCGACGCGGTCGGAGCGACGCCGCCCATCTCGGCGTTCTTCGGGGACACGCCCACGATCGAGCTCATGAACCTCATGGGCTTCGACTTCGACGGGCTCGGCAACCACGACTTCGACCGCGGCGAGCAGTATCTGCGGAACGTGCTCATCCCGCTCGCCGACTTCGACTACCTCTCGTCGAACATCGTCGACTCGAGCGGGAACACGCCGGCCGAGTGGTCGAAGTCGGCCGTGCTCAACACCCGTGAGGGGTTCCGGCTCGCACTCATCGGGTTCTCGAACCCGGACATCCCCGAGCTGACGAAGCCGGGGTCGCTCGGGCCGTTCCACGTGGCCGGCCCGCTCGCGGCCGTGAACGACGAGGCAGGCCTCCTCGCCGGGCAGCCGCAGAAGGTGGCGGCGATCGTGGCGATCGGCCACATGGGCGCGAACGCCGGGACGCTCACGCAACCGACGGGCCCGCTCGCGGACCTCGCCGACAACGTCCAGAACGTCGACGTCGTCATCGGCGACCACACCAACTTCCAGGTGGTCTCGGAGCGGCCGAACGGCGTCCTGGCCGTCGAGAACCTGAGCAGGGGCGTCCGCTTCACGCGGGTGCGGGTGTTCGTCGACATGACTGCGAAGAAGGTCGTCTACTCGACGGCCGACTTCCACAAGCCGTGGGACATCGGCGTCCCGCCCGATCCGGCCATCCAGGCGGAGATCAACGAGCTGAACACGGAGCTCCGGCCGATCCTGGCGACGGAGATCGGGACGTCGAACCGGTTCGTGCCGCGCTCCGACTCCTGCGGCCGGGCCGACGGGCGCCTCTGCGAGTCGCTCGAGGGCAACATCGTCACGGACGCGATGCGGCTCACCTACGGGACCGACTTCGCGATCACGAACTCGGGCGGCCTCCGCGCCGACCTAACGTGCCCGACGACGGATATCGCGGACGACTTCTGCCCGGCCTACACCCCGCCGCCCTTCCCGATCACGCGCGGGCAGGTGCTGGGCGTGCTGCCGTTCGGAAACGTCGTCGTGACGGTCGACGACCTCACCGGCGCCGAGCTGAAGACGTTCCTGGAGAACGGCGTCTCGGTGATGCCGGCCGCCGGCGGGCGCTTCCCCCAGGTCTCCGGGCTCTGCTTCACGTACGACATCTCGGCTCCGGTCGGAAACCGTGTGATCCCGGCAAGTGTCGTCCGGCAGGCGGCCGACGGCACCTGCACTGGCCCGGCGGTCGACCTGACGGCGGCCTCGATCTACTCGCTCGCCGAGAACGACTTCATGGCGGCGGGCGGCGACGGCTACCCGAACGTGGCGAGCCGCGCAACCTCGCGCGAGATCATGGATCAGGCGGTCGCCGACTGGATCACGGCGAACTCGCCGCTCAACCCGGCGATCCAGGGCCGCATCGTCTGCACGACGAGCGGGGCGCCTGCCTGCCCCGTGGTCACGGCCCCGTAACCGAACTCCGCGGGGACCGAGCCGCTCAGCCGATCGCGCTGAGCGGCTCGGTTCCGCGCGGGAAACGGCGGTCGGCGATCTGCGCCCAGCGGTGGTCGACCCACGCGTACGTGAGCACGCGGAGCAGGCGCTCGTCGGCCTCGAAGAGGTGGAGGCCGCGTGACTCGCCACGGCGACGCGGGCGCGGCTGGCCGAGTCCGGGGGCGGTTACGACGGTTGTCCCGTGCACGGGACCGTGGACGACCTCGAACTCGCGCCGCTCCCCGACGGCACTCTGGTGGACGTGGCCCGAGACGATCAGTTCCGCCCCGGCGTCCACGAGCGCGCCGAGGACGGACGAGCGGTTCGCGATCGTCCGTTTGCGGCTCCGCCAGGGGGCCCCGAGGAGGTGGTGATGGAGCGCGACGACGCGGAGCGCGCCGGGCGGCGCCTCCGCGAGGACGTTCGCGGCGTGCTCGAGCTGGGCGCCGCGCAGGGCCCCGCCCTGATGCTTCCACGGGCGAACGGAGTTGAGCCCGCAGACGACGAGCCTCTCCGAGCGGTGAACGGGCTCGAGCTCCGGCCACTGGCGCCGGAACTCGTCGAAGGTCCGCAGGAAGCGCGCCGGCGGCCAGGGAGGGATGTCGTGGTTCCCCGGGATGACGACCAGCGGCCGCTCCAGCCCGCGGAGAAGCGCTGCCGCCCGCTCCTGCTGCTCGCGCGTGTTCCGGTGGGCGAGATCGCCCGTGGCGAGGACGAGCTCCGGCTCCGTCTCGCGCACGAGCGCGAGCAGATCGGCCTCCACCTCCGGCTCCTCGTGCGTGCCCGCGTGGAGGTCCGACACGTGGACCAGTCGGAGCGGTGGCATCGGGCGGGCAGACTATAGTGAGAGCATGGTCGACGAGCCTGCGGAGATCTTCGACGACATGTACCTCGGCCTGCGGGCCGGCGCGGCAGAGCGCAAGAAGCGCCGCGGCGAGCCCCTCTCGGCGGAGGAGCAGGAGGTCCTCGGCCGCTGGCAGCGCCTCTCCGCGTGGCGCAGGACGCTGGCCGTAGGTGCGTTCGCAGTCGGCACGTTCGGCCTCGGCTTCACCCTCGGCGGCCTCATCTTCGGCCGCTGGCGCCGCGCCTAGCAGGAGCGCCGGAGCGACCGGCGAAGAGCGCCGGCATGACGGCTGCGCTCGAGCCCGGCGAGGAGGTTCGCCTCGACTCGCGCCCCCACGGCGCCGCGCTCGTGCGCCCGCTCGCCCGTCCGCTCGTCCTTGCAGCCGCGGGGGTCGTGCTCGTGGTCATCGGCTCGGGAGCGATCTGGGCGGCGGGCGTGCTCGGAGCCGGGGCCCTCGCGCTCGCCGCGCTCCTCGCGCTCGGTGTCGTCTGGCGCTGGGACCGCACGCGCCTCGTCCTGACGACGGAGAAGCTCTACATCGTCTACGGGATCGCGCAGCGTCGGGCCGCCGCCGTTCGCCTCGCGCGCGTTCCGGCGCTCGAGTTCGAGCAGGGCGTCGTCGGCCGCCTGCTCGGCTACGGGACGCTCGTGGCGGGGGACTTCGAGGTGCCGTACGTGCCCGACGCGGGGCGCGTCCGCCAGATCCTCGGCTAGGAGGGTGGTGTTTCGCTGGGCGAGACAGGCCGACGGCGAGCTTCTCCCGCTCGCTTGATCCGGAGATCGGGCCGCACACTCATCTGAAAGCACGCAAATTGCGAGAAGCCGGCCGGCCGAGCCCTTGAATCCCGCGTGCGACCGGGAGTACGGTCGAGATATGTAACGATCGCTACGAGAGGTGGGAGCGATTCCTTCTGGTCCCATCTGCGGCGTCGCGGTCCCCGTTCCTCAGGGAGGGGTGAGGGATGACAGCGTAGGGCGAGTCACGGTTGTCCGACCCCGCCGACGGCCGCTGCTCCTGCGATCGAAACGCCGGACCTCGCGGGAATCTGGGTCCGTACTCGTGGAGGTCGTGCGGTGAAGGCGAGGTCCTCCAGAACCCAGCTGAGATCGAGGAGGAGGTCTGAGGATGCGAATTCGAACGAAGGCACGAAGACGCCTGGTGGGGGTCTTGACCGCCCTACTGGTGACCCTGACGGTGAGCGGCGCGAGTCCGGCGGGGCCGGCGCCCGTGCAGGGGCAGCCCTCGCCGACCGAGCACCTGGACCACCTGGCGAAGGTGGGCAGGAACCTCACTGAGAGACTTCGTCCCGAGGCGTTGAGGACGCTGTCCGCAGGAGGGCAGCAGCTCCTCGCTCTGACCGAGAAGGCGGAGGAGGTGGAGGCGGCCAAGAAGCGCTCTCCCGAGCGCCAGGGCAGGGCCCAGGGCCCGAAGGCCCTGCCGCACGGGTTCGGCAGCGATCCCTTTGCCGGCGAGGATCTCCTCAGCCGCCTCTCCGGAATGACCCAGAGCGAGACCAGCGTGGGCTGGTGCGGCTCCAACGCCGTCATCGGATTCAACGACTCTGGGAGCTTCATCGCCACGCTGTTCCTTGCGGCCAGCCCCAGCGGGAGTCTCAGCTTCAACGGTTGGTCCCGCTCCACGAACGCCGGCGGCTCCTACGTGGATATGGGCGCCTTGGTGGCCGACCCGCTTCCTCCCGGGATCATCTTCCGCGATGTCCTCGGGGATCCCCTGATCGGCTGCACGAGCAGCTCCACGTTCTACTACGGCTCGCTGGCCGTCGACACCGGGACCGACTTCGCGTTCACGAACAGCGGAATCTCCGTGTCGAGGTCCACCGACGGCGGTGCGTCCTGGGGTGCGGCGGTCATGGCGGCGAGCAAGGACGCCTTCGTCCACTTCCTGGACAAGCCATGGATGGCGGTCGAGCCCGGGCCGACGGCTTCCGCCGATGACGACGTCATCCACGTGACCTACACCGATTTCGACTCCTCGGGCTTCGACGAGCCGCCGTCAGGCCCTTGCCCTGGGGAGGACCGGACGGCCATCGAGTACGTCCGCTCCACTGACGGCGGGGCCACTTGGAGCCTTCCCGTCGTGATCGAGGAGGTCTGTGGCGGCGAGCTCGGCTCCTTCGTCCAGGGCTCGCAGGTCGAGGCGGGACTCGGCGGCGACGTCTACGTGGCCTGGGAGCACTACGAGAACTTCGAGAGCGGTCGAGACATCCGGATCGCCAGGTCGACGAACGGAGGGGACGATTTCGGGAGTCCGCAGATGGTGACCCCGGTCACTCCGATCGGGGACGGCTTCGTCCTGCAGGGAAACTTCCGAGCCTTCCTGGACCTCCAAGGGCTGGCGGTCGACCGATCGAGCGGAGCCTCCAGGGGCGCCGTCTACATCTCCTGGCACGACGGCAGAAATCGCTCCAAGGTCGACCCCTTCGGCTTCTGCGAGGGGACGCCGACGTACTGCTTCGGCGACATCCTCTCGACGCGGTCCCTCGACGGAGGCGCCACCTGGTCCGACCCTGCCCGCGTCAACGACGACGCCATCACGCTGGGCGTCGATCAGTTCATGCCGGCCATCGACGTGGACGGCTCGGGGACAGTCTGGGTCTCCTTCTACGACCGGCGCAGAGACACGCGGAATTTCCTCATCGACACGTTCGTGGCCAAGTCCAACAACGGCGGCCTCAAGTGGACGAACAGTCGGCTCACGACCGCTGCCTTCGCCCCGGTCACCGGCTGGCAGGACCTGGTCGTCGACCCGTTCTACATGGGCGACTACATCTCGGTGGCGGCGGACGCGACGCGAGGATCCACCGGCGTGATCGTGGCCTGGGGCGACAACTCACTGGGAGATGCCAACGTGATGCAACACCGCTGAGCGGCAGGAAGGTGAGAGTCCACCCACACCGGAGAGCATTCCTTTTGCTCGCGGGAAGAGGGAGGGAGACGAAAATGTCCAGACGAAGTTGGTTGCGGCCGGCCCTAACGGCGCTGGTCGCCCTCGGGCTAGTGGGGGTAACAGCATCCGGGGCCCTTGCACAGCCGCCCCCCAACGATGACTTCGACAACGCCATCGTCATCGCCGGGCTGCCGTTCACGGATACGCAGGACACTTCCGAAGCCACCGCCGCTCCCGACGATCCGGAGCCAAGCTGCGTGGGGACCTCCCACACGGTCTGGTACGCGCTGACTCCGTCCACGGACGTCACCGTCACCGCGAACACCTTCGGGAGCGACTACGACACCACCTTGTCGGTGTGGACGGGGACACGTGGCGCACTCGCGGAGGTCGCCTGTAACGACGACTTCGAGAGTCTCCAGTCGAAGGTGAGCTTCGACGCCGCCGCTGGCGTGACGGCCTTCCTCATGGTGGGGACCTTCTTCGACTCACCGGGAGGTAGCCTGGTGCTCTCGGTCGATGAGCTCGTGGCCGCCCCGAACGACGACTTCGACGATGCCACGGTGATCACGGCCCTGCCGTTCACCGACGACGTCAGCACGACTCAGGCCACGACGGCGGCCGACGACCCGGATTGCTTCGGCATGGGCCACACGGTCTGGTACTCGTTCACGCCAACGGCCGGCATGACCGTCCAGGCCGACACCTTCGGCAGTGACTACGACACGACCCTCTCCGTCTATACCGGCACGCGAGGGTCGCTGACGCAGATCGCCTGCAACGACAACTTCGCCTTCAGTCAGTCCTCGCGGGCGAGGTTCAACGCCACGGCGGGCACGACGTTCTTCATCATGGTCGGGAGCTTCGACGAGACCGAAGGCGGCGAGCTCCTGCTCCGGGTCCGGGTGATCCCGCCGCCGGTGGTGCTCGGGGTGACCATTGATCCCAGCGGTTCCGTCGACCGGAATGGGGTGGCCACGATCCATGGCACCGTGACGTGCTCGCGGGAGGCTTCGGGGATCAGCATGTTCGGCACCCTGCGCCAGCAGGTCGGGAAGCGCGTGAGCGTGGGGTCCTTCGGCGGCACCATCGACTGCTCCGGACCGACCGCGTGGAGCGCCGCAGTCATCGGGGAGACCGGGACCTACCGGCGAGGAAGCGCCCAGGCGACCGTTGGCTTGACCTTCTTCGACGAGGAGAGGGAGGAGGAGGTTCGCGCGAGAGCGTCCCGGCTGGTCCAGCTGCGGTCGTAGGAATCCCAACGGGCCCACGGCCTTCGGCTTTCACGCCGGGGCCGTGGGTCTGCGAGTCGCAGGCGTGCGCTTGGTCGAGGACGACCACCCTTGTCCTCCGGCAGCGGTTGGAGTCGTTCCCCGCAGCAGCTACGAGATCCCGATCGGCCCCTCGGTTCCGACGACGCGCCGGTCCCTCTCGGAGCGCTCGAGCACGTATGTCAGCCACTGCCCGCCGAGGCACGGGAAGAACAGGGTGTTGGGAACCGTCACTCTCTCGGCGCCCTCCGAGATGGGGCCGAGACTGATGAGGACGCCGCCGTCCACGACGCGACCACACGACTTCTCGCCGACGATCACAGTCCTCGGGTCCGCGACGAACCGGACGGGCGGGAGGTCGGCGAGCTCCCCAAGGATGAGCTGCTTGCCGGCGGGCGAGAACTGCTCGCCGGCCCTTCCGGCCGGCGAAGGCGCCGCCGGTTCCGTCGACCACACCGTCCACGACGAAGACTCGCTCGAAGGGGGTTGCCTCGTCACCGAAGGCGTGGTCCTTCGTGACCAGCCGGCGGATCACGGCCGAGTAGACTGGATACGAACGTCTGTTCTATCCGAGCCCGGGGCTAGACTGGCCTGATGGCGGCTGAAGAGCTCGTCGTCCACGGCGCCCGCGAGCACAACCTCAAGGACATCACCGTCCGCCTGCCGCGGAACGCGCTCATCTGCGTGACCGGGCTCTCGGGGTCCGGGAAGTCCTCGCTTGCCTTCGACACGATCTATGCGGAAGGGCAGCGGCGATACGTGGAGTCGCTATCCGCGTACGCGCGCCAGTTCCTCCAGATGATGGAGAAGCCCGACGTGGACTCGATCGACGGCCTCTCCCCGGCGATCTCGATCGACCAGAAGACGACCTCCCGGAACCCGCGCTCGACCGTGGGAACGGTGACGGAGATCTACGACTACCTCCGCCTCCTCTACGCGCGCGCGGGGCGGCCGCATTGTCCGATCTGCGGGCGGCCGATCGCCGGCCAGTCGATCGAGTCGATCGTCGACCAGGTGCTGCGCCTCCCAGAGGGGACGAAGTTCATGGTGAACGCGCCGGTCGTCCGGGATCGCAAGGGCGAGTACCGCGACCTGCTCGAGCAGCTCCGCGGCGAGGGCTTCACGCGCGTGAAGGTGGACGGCGAGCCCCGCGAGCTCGACGAGGAGATCGAGCTGGACAAGAAGCTCAAGCACACGATCGAGGTCGTCGTCGACCGGCTCGTCATGAAGGCGGACCTTCGCCATCGGCTCACCGACTCCGTCGAGACGGCGCTCGCCCTCGCCGACGGGCTCGTGACCATCGACGTCATGGGCGGGGAGCCGCAGACCTTCTCCGAGCGGTTCGCGTGTCCCGAGCACGGCGTCGGCCTGCCGGAGCTCCAGCCGCGCGTCTTCTCCTTCAACTCGCCGCACGGCGCCTGCCCGCGCTGCACGGGGCTCGGCGCGCAACAGGAGATCGACCCCGACCTGCTCGTGCCCGACCCGAGCCTCTCGATCGGCGAAGGCGCGCTCGTGCCCTGGTCGGTGGGGAGCTCGAGCTACTACGAGTCGATCATCCAGGCGATCGCCGACCGCTACGAGATCGAGCTCGAGACGCCGTGGAACGAGCTGAGCGAGGAGCAGCAGAACCTCTTCCTCTACGGGACGAACGGCGACAAGATCTACGTCACGTACCGCAACCGCATGGGGCGACGACGGGCGTACATGCTCGCGTTCGAGGGCATCGTCACGAGCCTCGAGCGGCGCTACAAGGAGACCGATTCCTCCCAGCAGCGCGAGCGGATCGAGGAGTACATGAGCTTCCGGCCCTGCCCGGCCTGCAAAGGAGCGCGGCTGAAGCCCGAGGTGCTCGCCGTCACCATCGGCGACAGGAACATCCACGAGCTCACGCAGCTCTCCGTGACGCGTGCAATCGAGTTCCTCGACGGGCTCGAGCTGACCGAGACGGAGCAGCTGATCGGCGCGCGGATCATCAAGGAGATCCGCGAGCGGCTCACCTTCCTGGACAACGTCGGCGTCGGCTACCTCCAGCTCGACCGGGCGGCCTCGACGCTCTCGGGCGGGGAGGCGCAGCGGCTCAGGCTCGCGACCCAGATCGGCTCGCAGCTCGTCGGCGTGCTCTACATCCTCGACGAGCCCTCGATCGGGCTCCACCAGCGCGACAACGGGCGCCTGATCGGCACGCTCGGGCGGCTGCGCGACCTCGGAAACACGGTGCTCGTCGTCGAGCACGACGAGCAGATGATGCGCGCGGCGGACTGGCTCGTCGACATGGGCCCCGGGGCGGGGGAGCACGGCGGGCACGTGGTCGCGGAGGGACCCGCTCAGAAGGTGGAGGCGACCCCGGGCTCGGTGACCGGCGAGTTCCTCTCCAGGGCGCGGTCGATCGCCGTCCCCGAGCGGCGCGCCGAGGACCTCGGCTCCTTCCGCGTGCTAGGGGCCCGGATGCACAACCTCAAGGAAATCGACGTCGAGTTCCCGGTCGCGAAGTTCGTCTGCGTCACCGGCGTCTCCGGCTCGGGCAAGTCCACGCTCGTGAACGAGATCGTCTACAAGGCGCTCGCGAACAGGCTCCATCGCCTGCGCGTGAAGCCGGGCGACCACGACGCGGTCGAGGGGATCGAGTGCTTCGACAAGGTCATCGACATCGATCAGTCGCCCATCGGCCGCACGCCGCGGTCGAACCCGGCGACGTACACGAAGCTCTTCGACCACATTCGCGAGCTCTACTCGCAGACTCCCGACGCCAAGGTGCGCGGCTACAAGCCCGGACGCTTCTCGTTCAACGTCCGCGGCGGTCGCTGCGAGACCTGCAAGGGCGACGGCACGATCAAGATCGAGATGCACTTCCTCCCGGACGTCTACGTCCCGTGCGAGACGTGCGGCGGGAAGCGCTACAACCGCGAGACGCTCGAGGTGCGCTTCAAGGGGAAGTCGATCGCGGACGTCCTCGAGATGTCCGTCGAGGAGGCGCTCGCGTTCTTCGCCAAGATCCCCAAGATCCGGCGACGGCTCCAGACGCTCCACGACGTCGGCCTCGACTACATCAAGCTCGGCCAGCCGGCCACGACGCTCTCCGGCGGCGAGGCGCAGCGCGTGAAGCTCTCCTCCGAGCTCTCGAAGGTGGCGACCGGGCGGACGCTCTACATCCTCGACGAGCCCACGACCGGCCTCCACTTCGCCGACATCGAGAAGCTCCTCGAGGTGCTCCAGCGGCTCGCCGACGCGGGCAACACCGTCCTCGTGATCGAGCACAACCTCGACGTGATCAAGCAGGCGGACTGGATCGTCGACCTCGGCCCCGAGGGCGGCGAGGCGGGCGGCGAGGTCATCGCCACAGGGACGCCCGAGCAGGTCGCCGAGGTCGAGGAGAGCTACACGGGGCAGTTCCTGCGCGAGCTGCTCCCGAGCGCGGCCGCTGCGGCTGCCTAAGGGCTCTTCACTTCGGCCGCCGAGGGTCTATCGTCGGCGAATCAGCACCGGTCCTCTTGCCACTCGCGCCCCTGAGGAGGCGTATCCGGGCAGCGCCATGCTCGGCGCCGCGATCGCCACGTTCTTCTTCCCGGTCATCTCGCTGATCGCCGCCCTCATGTTGATGAGCGGGCAGCAGAACGACCGCAAGCGCGGCCAGCTGAGGACCTGGGCCTGGGTGTCCGCGGGCTGGATCCTGCTGCAGGTCCTCTTCGGCGTCCTCCTGCTCGCCGTCTTCATGACGACGACGACGGCGATCAGCCCGGCCATGACTCCCTGAGCCCCGAGGGTACGCTGCCTCCATGAACGCGGAGGCGCCGACCGCGGCGAAGCCGAGCCCGGAGAGGCAGTGGTGGCTGCGCGCGCTCGCCGTCATCCAGGCGCCGCGGCCGGTCTTCGCCGCCCTGCGAGACTCCTCGCCGCGAGAGGCGGAGGCGCGCGAGGAGCCGGTCCTCGCGATCGTCCTGCTCGCCGGGATCGCGGGCATCCTGCTCGCGCCGGAGACCGGCCGGCTCCTGGACGAGAGCCTGGTCGACGAAAGCATCGCCGTCCTCTTGGTGCTCGTCTTCCTGACGGGAGCGATCTACGGCGTCGCCGCGTACTGGATCGGCGGCGCCTTCCTCCACGTGGGCCTGCGAGGCGCCGGCTCGAAGGGAAGCTACCGACGAGCGCGTCACATCCTCGCGTTCGCGGCCGTCCCGACCGTGCTCGGGCTCGTGCTCGTCTGGCCTGTGCGCCTGCTCGTCTACGGCTCGGACTCGTTCCGGAGCGGCGGCTCCGACGACGGCCTGGGGCCGCTCCTCTTCGACCTGGCCGAAGGAGCCTTCGTGCTCTGGTCGCTCGGTCTCCTGGTCTACGGGATCGCGGTGGTCGAGCGCTGGCGCCCCACCCGGGCGGCCGTCTCGGTCGCCCTCGCGCTGCTCGCGATTCTCGTCCTTACGCTTCCGCTCGTGATCCCGCTCTCGAGTCGCTAGGTTCTTCCAAGAACGCGGCCAGCTCGTCTTCCGGCATCGCGTAGGTGTGCTCCTCGGACGGGAAGGCGCCGGAGCGGACCTCGGACGCGAAGCGCTCGAGAGCGTCCTGGATCTCCGCGCCGATCTCCGCGTAGCGCTTGGCGAAGCGGGGCGAGCGGCCCTGGTAGATGCCGAGGACGTCGTGCAGGACGAGCACCTGGCCGTCGCACTCGGCGCCCGAGCCGATTCCCAGGGTCGGGATCGTCAGGCGCTCGCTGATGCGCGCCGCGACCGGGGCAGGCACGGCCTCCAGCACGAGCGCGAAGCAGCCGGCCGCCTCGAGCGCCACGGCGTCCTCGAGGAGACGCCGCGCCTTCTCGGCCGTCTTCCCCTGGGCGCGGTAGCCGCCGAGCATGGTCGCCGACTGCGGCGTCAGCCCGATGTGGCCCATGACGGGGATGCCGGCGCCGACCAGCGCGAGCGCGCGGGAGAGGCTGGGGCCGGCGCCCTCGAGCTTGACGGCGTCGGCGCCCGCGTCCTTGACGAAGCGGATCGCGTTCACGAGCGCGTCCTCGTCGGAGACCTGGAACGAGCCGAAAGGCATGTCCGCGACGACGAGCGGCCGCTTCGCCCCGCGGGTCACGGCCCGCGTGAGCATGAGCATCTCCTCCATCGTCGCGGGCACCGTCGTCGAGTGACCCAGAACGGTCATCGCGGCGGAATCACCCACCAGGACGATGTCCATCCCGGCCGCGTCCGCCAGGCGCCCGCTCGGGTAGTCGTAGGCCGTCACCATCACGATCCGCTCCCCGCGGTTCGCCATCGCTCCGAGCTCCGTCAGCGGCAGCTTCCCGTCGTGCATCGGCCTGCTCATCACTCGAAGTCTCCTTCCAGGACGACGTTGTCGATGAGCCGTGTGCGCCCGGCGCGCACCGCGGCGAGAAGGTAGACGCGCCCGTTCAGGCGCGCCACCTCGACGTACTCGGGCTCGAGCCCCGGCTCCTGGGCGAGGCGTGCTCGCGCGGCCCTCGCGGCATCGCGGCCACCACGATGGGCCTCG
>JAIBJN010000130.1 GCA_020029595.1 Actinomycetota bacterium
GCAGCTCGGGAACGCCGTGCGCTTCCGCGCGCAGGAGGCGCTTCCGATCCCGCTCGACGAGGCCGTGCTCGACTTCCAGATCCTCGGCGAGGGCGTCGCCTCCGACGGCACCCCGACGAAGCGCGTGCTGCTCGTCGTCGCCTACCGCGACCTCGTCCACGACTACGGCGAGGCCTGCCGCCTGGCCGGCCTGCGGCTCCTCGGGGTCGACCTCGAGGCGTTCGCGCTTCTGCGCGCGCTCGCGCCGGCGCTCCCGCCCGAGCCCGACCCGGGGCCGCGGAGCGCGCTCGTCGCCGTCTCGGTGGGCTCGGAGCGTAGCGTTCTCGCCGTCACTGACGGCTTCACGTGCGAGTACACGCGCGTCCTCGACTGGGGCGGCAACTCGCTCACCGGGGCCCTGGCCCGCGCGCTCGAGCTCGAGCCCGCCGACGCCGAGCGCGTGAAGATCGAGCTCGGCCTCCAGGGCGACAAGGTGCCGGAGGGCGTCGGGCCCGAGCAGGCAGTCACCGCGCGTGAGGCGCTGCGCGCCGGCCTCCAGGGCTTCGGCCGGGAGCTCGTCTCCTCGCTCCAGTTCTACCAGGGCCAGCCCGACTCGCTCGGCATCCGCGAGCTCGCCCTCGCCGGCGGAACCGCGCAGCTTGCCGGCCTCGCCGCCGACCTCGAAAAGCTCGTCGGCGTCCCCGTCCGCGTCGGCGACCCGCTCGCGGGCGTCGGCGTCGGGCGCAAGCTCAAGGGTGCGCCTCCGGGTCCCTCGTTCGCGGTTCCCATCGGACTCGGAATGGCGGTCTGAGCCCGTGGACCTGAACAAGGAGATCAAGCTCTCGGATCTCTTCCGCCGCGGCGCGGGCGTGCCGCGGGAGGAGGTCGAGGCCGAGCCGTCGCAGGATAAGCCCAAAGCGCGGCGGTCGCTCTTCTCGCGCAAGCCCGGCGACGCGGGTCCCAAGGAGCCCAAGCCGACCAAGCCGCCCAAGGAGCCCCGTGGGCGTAAGCCGGTCCGCCGCCCGAAGGCCGAGGGCCCGGTAGTCGCGGCCAAGCCTGCCCCGGCAGTTCCGCGGATCCCGCTCATGCAGGCCTTCAACCTGATGCCGCGCGAAGAAGAGCGGGAGCGGGCGTCGCGCGTCGGCCCGGTACAAATCGCGCTCGCCCTCCTGGGGCTGGTCGTCCTCGCCGGCCTGGCCGGGGCGTTTGTCTTCACGAGCGCGGGGGTGACGACGAAGCAAGGCCAGCTCGACAACCTGCGTGCCCAGCTGGCCGAGCTCGAGGTGCCCTCGGACGTTCCCGACGAAAGGGGCGCACTCGCAAGCGAAGGCCAGGCCCGAACCCTCGCCCTCTCGACCGCCCTCGCCCAGCGGATCGCCTGGGATCGTGTCCTTCGAGAAGTCTCCCTCGTCCTCCCCGAGGACGTCTACCTCATCCAGCTCTCGGCGAGCACGCCGAACGCCGCGACGGCCCCGCCTGCGGCCGCCTCGGCGCCGGGGGCGACGCCGGCGTCGCCGAACTCACTCGCGCTCGTGGGCTTCGCGGAGAGCCAGGAATCGGTGGCAATCCTTCTCTCGCGCCTCGGCGCGATCCCGGAGCTCACCTCGGTGCAGCTTCAGTCCAGCTCGAAGTCAGGGGGCGAGATCGGAAGCGGCTACCAGTTCACGCTTCTGGCCGGCGTCGATCCATTGGGGGCAAAGGCCTCGTGAAACGTCAGGTCCCGCTTGCCGCCGTCGTCGCGGGCGCGCTCGTGATCGGGCTCCCGTCGCGAAGGAGGGCGGCTACCAGGCGGTGCCGATCAAGCTCACGTTCGAGGGCAACTACTACGATCTCACCGACTTCATCTTCCGTCTCCGCAACCTCGTCGCCGTGCGGGATGGCACGCTCTCCGCTTCCGGTCGGCTCTTCACGCTCGATGCGCTCGACATGCACGAGGCTTCGAACGGCTTCCCCGCCATTCAGGCAGCGCTGACGGTGAACGCCTACGCCTACCTGCCGGCAGCCGCGGTTCCGCCTGCTGCCTCGACGACCCCGACGCCGACGCCGACGACCACGACCACACCCGCACCGGGCGCAGACCCGGCCGCTCTCGGGAACTGATGGCGAAGCCCAGGCCAGCGGATCTCCTGAAGGCGAAGGAGGCGAAGCAGAAGAAGCTGCTTCTGGGCCTCGTCCCCGTCTTCCTGCTCCTCGCCGTCTGGCAGGGCCCGAACATGTACAAGCAACTCTTCGCCGCCCCGGCGTCCGAGGCGGCGCCTGCGACTGCGACCACGCCGGCGCCCGGCGCGCAGCCCGCTCCCGGCAACCCTCCCGCCGCCTCGACGGGTGGCCTGGCCGACAACGAGCCGCTTCCGACGGCGGCCAGCGACCAGCTCTCATCCCTGAGCCGCTTCGGCGCCCGGAATCCCTTCGTGCCTGCGGGCGGCCGCACGACGCCCGGGGTGGAGGTTCCTGCGGCGGCCGCGACCTCGGCCGACATCGAGGTGAACGGCGTCACGGAAACCGTGACGGTGAGCGGCACGTTCCCGGCAGCCGACCCGATCTTCCAGCTCGTCTCGCTCAGCGCGACGGCGGCCGTCATCGGCCTGACGAGCGGCTCCTTCGAGGGCGGCGAAGGGACCGTCCAGATAGCAGCCGGCGAGCAGGTCGAGCTCGTGGCGGATGACGGCGCCACCTACACCGTTCGGGTCGTCTCCATCGGCTGAGCCTGCGGACGGCGCCGACGGCGCTGTTTTCGGTGGGCCCTAGAGTCCGGTGGATTCGTCGAAGACGGACGTCACGCGGGCCCACTCCTTGTACGGCGAGGCCGAATCGCGGACGACGACCGTGAGGTTCTTGACTGCTCTGCCCGGCGTGCCCGTGCCACTCGACACCTGTGTCCAGACGACGTACGTGTCGACCCTGTAGACCTTGCCGTCCGCGCCCGTCAGCGTCTTCGAGGGAGGCAGGCTCGTGCACGGGGAGCCTCCGAGGCCGCAGCTCGGAATCGCGACGCGCTCGACCAGCGTCACCGTCGCGCCGCCGGCATGCGTCGCGGGGGTCGTGCCGTCGGCGCCCCGCTGCACCGTCCAGCTCGTCGTCGCCGCATCCGCAGTCACGACGACGACCTCCGAGTCGATCTGCACGCGGAACTCCGCAGAGGACGGGAACCCAGTGGTCGAGGCGACCGCGAGAGTCGTGGACGACGTGTCGATCCCGCCGCTGACGGTCGTCGTGGTCGTGCTCGGCGCGTAGGCTTCATCGGCCGCGTAGACGTCCGGGTCCTCCGCGGCCACGAGCGCGGAGACCTCTGTCGCGTCGAGGCCGAGCGTCTCGTACTTGACCGCGCGGAAACGCTCCATCTCCGCGTCGGCGAGCGCGCCGGCGGTCGTGATCGTGGACGCCCGCCGGATCTGGACGATGCCGGATTGGAACAAGGCGAAGACGGCGAAGACCCCGATCATCAGCACGGTCATCGCCGCGACGAGCTCGATCATGCCGAAGCCCCGCTCGTCGCGGCCGCACGCGAAGAGGGCTCGGCGCTCGCACGTCACCATCCCACCATCGGCAGGACGGCGTCGGTGCTCAAGCCGGCGAGGGGGGATGCCGATTTCAGCGCGTATGGCGTCGTACGCGTATACGGCCATCAACTCGACCGGGCTCGAGTCCACAGGCGAGGTCTACGCGCCCGACGTCGCCGCCGCCCGCGAGGCCCTGCGCGTCCGCGGCCTCCTGGCCGTGGAGCTGAACGAGCAGTCCAGCGGCCTCAAGGCGCGGGTCGCCGTGAAGAAGGTCAAGGCGAAGTCGCTCCAGATCTTCTCGCGCCAATTCGCCACGATGATCGAGGCGGGGCTGAACGTCGTCACTGCCCTCGTCATCCTCGAGGAGCAGACCGAGGACCGGAAGCTTGCCACTGTCATCGGCGAGCTCCGCGCCGACGTCGAGGGCGGCCTCCTTCTTTCGGAGGCCATGGCCCGCCACCCGCGCGTCTTCTCGCGCCTCTTCATCGCCATGGTCGAGGCCGGCGAGGCGGCCGGGATCCTGGACGTCGTGCTCGACCGCGTCGCCTACCAGATCGAGAAGGAGACGAAGATCAAGCGGCGCGTGAAGGGCGCGATGATGTACCCGATCATGGTGCTGTCGTTCGCGACGCTCGTCCTGATCGGCATGCTCCTCTTCCTCGTTCCGGTCTTCGTCGGGATCTTCGAGCAGCTGGGCGGCGACCTCCCGATGCTCACCCAGATCGTCGTCACGGCCTCCGACTTCCTGCGGGCGCGCTTCTACCTCGTCTTCCCCGCGATCGGGCTCGTCATCTGGGGCTTCTTCCGGTTCAAGAAGACGGAGAAGGGCCGCCGGATCTGGGACGCCGTCCGGATCCGCGCCCCGGTCGGCATCGGCAAGGTCATCGTCAAGATCGGCATGGCGCGCTTCTCGCGCACGCTCTCGACGCTCGTGGCCGCCGGCGTCGACATCATCCGCTCGCTCGAGATCACCGGGGCGACGTCGGGCAACAGCCTCATCGAGGACGCGACCGTCGAGGTCCGGGAGCGGGTCATGCAGGGCGTGCCCATCGCCGTCCCCCTCGCCGAGGCGCAGATCTTCCCGCCGATGGTCTCCCACATGGTCCGCGTCGGCGAGGAGACCGG
>JAIBJN010000022.1 GCA_020029595.1 Actinomycetota bacterium
ATCGAAGTAGAGATGGCTCTCCGACTCGTTGTCGAGGTTGGGCTGCTCGAAGACGAAGGGCATGCCGAGCATACCTTCCCAGAAGCCGATCGACGTCCGCCGGTCGGCCCCGACGATCGTGATGTGGTGGACGCCCTGGCTCTGAAGCTTTCGCGCTGACATCGCCCAAACCTAGCGCTCGACGAGCTTCGACTTGTACTCGCTCCGCCGAAGGCTCCCCCACGCCACGAGATCCACTCGCATCTGGACGACGAGCACGCTTCGGAGTCTCTCACGGATGGCCTCCGAGAGTCCGGTGTCGGCGGTCGCGCCCCGCGCCAGCTCGACGGTCACCGGGAGCGGGGGCTCCTGCTTCACGCCTGGCGCCTCCGGCCGGATCAGGATCTGGCCGCTGACCTCGGGAGCGAATGCGCTCACCACCTCGCGGACGGCCGAAGGGAAGACGTTGACCCCGCGGACGATGAGCATGTCGTCGGTTCGCCCGAGGCACCGCACGCGCGGGCTCGTGCGGCCGCACCTGCAAGGGCTCGTCCGGACCTGGACGTGATCGCGCGTGCGGAAGCGCAGGAGCGGTGCCGCCCGATGCTGAAGATGCGTCAGCACGAGCTCGCCCGTGGCGCCATCGTCCATCTCGACCGCGACGCCCGTCTCTGGATCGATCAGCTCGGCGTGGACGAAGCCGCGCGCGCCCAGGTGCATGCCGTCCTGCTCTTCGCACTCCCCCCAGAGCGACACGCCGATGTCGCCGATGCCCATCGCCTCGGTGACCCTCGCGCCCCAGCCCTCCTCGAGCTTCGCACGGAAGGCCGGCTCGCCACCTCCGGGCTCGCCTGCCACGAGCACGCGCTTCACGCTCGACCGGGCGAGATCAACGTTCCGCCCCGCCGCCCATTCGATGAGATAGGCGGCGTAGGAAGGCGTGAGGATCGCCGCCTCGGGCCCGAGTTGCTCGACCGCCGTCATGAGACGCTCGGTGTTCCCGGTGCCAAACGGGATATGGCACAGGCCGATACGGTCGAAAGCCTCGATCGCTGCGCCCGCCACGAACGGTCCGGCGTTGTAGGAGGAGACCGCGCGCTGACCTGCGATGACGCCGGAGGCCGCGTAGCTGCGCGCCGAGGCCGTCACCCAGTTGTCGAGATCGCCCGCGGTGAGGGGGATGTAGCTCGGAGTCCCGGTGGTGCCGCTCGTCGAGTAGATCCGGACGATCTCCGACGAGGTCGCGCAGAGATGCGCGCCGATCGGGTTGTCGGGCGTGCAGGTCGCCCTGAGCTCGCCCTTCTCGGTGAGCGGCAGCTGCGCGATGTCTGCGAGTCCGCCCGCCGCCCGGGCGGTGGCGAATCCAGCCCCGGTCAGCTTGGTGCCATAGAAGGCCGAGCGGTCGAAGAGGTAGGCGAGCTGGGTCCGGTAGCACGCATTGTCGACGGCAAGCTGCTCTGCCCACGGGCGGGTTTCGACCTCGTACGCGAGCATCATTGGAGCTTGTCTTCCGGCTGGCGCTCGTACTCGATCGCCTCCTCTGCCCTCCCCGCCATGAGGAAGCCGAGGGGACGCTGTTGCTCCTCGGCCAGATGAGCGAGCAGACCGGCCGTGCGCGCGAGAATCGGAACGGCCTTTGCGGCGGCTGACGGAAAGCCCAGGTCGAGCAGCACGGCCGCGATTGGCATGGAGACGTTCATCGTGAGCGGCTTGCCCCAGGCCTCTGCCACGGCGTCGCGGAGGCAGCGTGCCAGCAGGACGTGGGGCCCGCTCACCCCGCGGGCATCCGAGAGCTCGAGAATCCGTTCGGCGCGCGGGTCGAGCGGCCGATGAACTGCATGGCCGAACCCGGGCAACCTGCCGCCGGAAGCATGGACCTCACGCGCGATGTCCTCGGCGACCGCCGCGGGAGCACCAGCGGACGCCACTCGTTCCTGTGCCTCCTCGAGCAGCCGCGCACACGATTCGGACGTGCCGAGGACGACCGGCCCGCAGCCGAGGATCCCCGCGGCGACGGCACCCTGCAGCGATTCGGGGTCGGCAGCAAGCGTCATGCGCGCGGCGATGTTGGTGGGCATCATCCCGTGCTCGGCGATTGTGACGAGCAGCAGGTCGAGGAAGAAGCGCTGCTCTTCGGTCGGCTCGCGGCCGGTGAGCAACAGGTGGAAGTACTCGGTGAAGCTCAACCTGCCCATCAGGTCGCCGCAGAGGTCGCGTCCCCGCACCTCGACCCTGTCGGGGTAGGCCTGGCTGATGTGGCTGACGGGGATCTCGGCCTTACCGATCTGCATGCAACGGCCTCCAGCCCCCGCTCAGCCGTCGGCGCCGATCTGCGACGAGCATCTCGGCGACGCTACGCATCGCTCATCCGACCGTCAAGGGCAACGGCGGCCGCTCCCCCAGCGCGTCCGTGGGCCGAGAGGAGCGCTTGACGGGCGACCGACGGCTGTGTATATAACTCTTCGGTTAGATAACCCAGTGATTAGATACCCATGGCAACCGATGCCCTGAGCACCACATTCGCCGCCCTCGCCGACCCCACGCGCCGCGCGATCCTTGCCCGCCTCGCCGCGGGCGCGGCCACGGTCAAGGAGCTCTCGGCGCCGTTTGCGATGAGCGGCCCCGCCGTCTCCAAGCACCTCCGCGTGCTCGAGCGCGCCGGCCTCATCGCGCGCGGCCGCGAGGCGCAGTGGCGTCCCTGCCGGCTCGAGGCGGCGCCGCTCAAGGACGTCGCCGAGTGGGCGGAGGCCTATCGCCGCTTCTGGGACGAGAGCTACGAACGGCTGGATGAATACCTTCATCACCTGCAAGGAAAGGAGAGGAACCATGGCCACGACAAGTAAGGTTGGCGCGACGGCGGTGACGACGCCGTCGGACCGGGAGATCGTCATGACGCGCGTCTTCGACGCGCCGCGCAGGCTCGTCTTCGAGGCCCACACCGACCCCGAGCACCTGCCGCACTGGATGCTCGGCCCGGAAGGCTGGACCATGCCGGTCTGCGAGATCGATCTCCGCCCCGGCGGAGCGTGGCACTTCGTCTGGCGTCGTTCCGACGGCACCGAGATGGAGATGCGCGGCGAGTATCGGGAGATCACGCCGCCCGAGCGGCTCGTCTCGACTGAGTCGTGGGGCGGCGACTGGCCCGAAACGCTCAACACGCTGATCCTCACCGAGGAGGACGGCAAGACGACGATGACGAGCACGGTTCTCTACCCATCGAAGGAGGCTCGCGACGCGGCGCTCGAGACGGGGATGAAGGAAGGCGCGTCCTTGAGCTTCGATCGTCTCGCCGAGTACCTGCGGACGCTGGACTGAGGCTCGCCCGAGGGCGCGACAACAGCAGCGCGCTCGTCTGAACCACGACCAAGGAGCAACCATGCCCACCGCGACATCCCTCGTCACCGGCGTCGACTTCATCACCGTGCCCACTCGTGACTTCGAGAAGGCCAGCGAGTTCTACGGCACCGTGCTCGGCCTCGAGTGCTCGACCCGCTGGGGGCAGATGCCCGCGGCCGAGTTCGAGACCGGCACCCTGACCATCGCAGTCATGCAGTCCGACGCGTTCGGCGTCGGGTTCCAGCCGCACACGCACCCGATCGCGCTGCACGTCGAGGACGTCGGGGCCGCGCGCGCCGAGCTCGAGTCGCGCGGGGTCGTCTTCCCCCGCGACACGCTCGACAGCGGGGTCTGCCACATGGCCCACTTCGCGGATCCGGACGGCAACGCGCTCATGCTCCACCACCGCTACGCGCCACGCGCGCCTGAAGCCTGACAGCCGGACCGCGCCGGGAGCGCGGGCAGGCCTTGACTCCGTCGCACCGACCGGTCGTCGTTAGCCCGAGCCGGCGTCGTCGTTCCGCCAGCTCCAGAGGTCGTACACGCGCCTCACCTCGCGCACGACTTGGCGCGCCACGATGTCACCCCCGGCGCGCTCGAGGTGGACGCCGTCGTCGGCGCGCACCTTCTCGAGCTGTCCGGACGCGTCCGGTAGGTACGGGGCGAACTTGCCGTCGTCGTCGGAGAGCATCGCGTACATGTCCACGAACGCCACGGCCCCGGAGCGCTTGCGGGACTCCGCGCTGACGATGCGGTTGATCGTCCTGAACCGCCGCGACTGAGCCGCGTCGCGGGTGACCGGGAGCCCGAGCCAGACGACGAAGGCGCCGGCTTGGCTCGCCGTGTCCATCAGTCCGCCCACGCGCCGTGCGTACTCCCTCGTCCACTTCGGCTCGCCGAAGCCGTCGAGCGAGACACCCTTCGGCAGGCCCGTCATGTCGCCGTGGTCGTCGTTCGCGCCGAAGTTGAAGACGACCGTGTCGATCTTCTTCTTCCGCACCTGCTCGGCGACGTGGCGAAACCAGTTGAAGACGTCCGGGCGGGCGAGGCCGGTGGCCACGCGCCCGTCGACGTCGCCGACGATCTCGACCGCGTCGTTCTGGCCGAGGGCGCGGTAGACCGCGTAGCCCGGCGTGATCACGAGCGAGTCGCCCGCGACCCACAGGCGCATCGTGTTCTCGGGCGTGAAGCGAGGCTTCGCGGGCTTCGTCGGGGCTGCCGGGCCAGAGGGGCCCTCGCCCGTGGGAGCCGAGCCAGGGCTCGACCCGGAGCCTGACGCCGGGGTCGGGGTCGTCTCGACCGGCGGCGGCGGCAGCACGATCTCGGTGTCGATCGTGGCGTGCTCCCGCCCGATCGCGCTCTCGACCCAGGCTCGCGGCCGATCGAGCCGGAGCGCCATGCTCACCTCCCGGAGGGGCCCGGCGAAGGCGAGCGCAATGTCGCGCTGCAGCCCGTCCGGCTGGTTGTAGACGGACTTGTAGATGTTCTGGGCGTTGAGGAGAGCCGCGAGGAGCAGGGCGAGCGCCGCAACGACCACCGCTCGCGCGGCCGTGGAGAGCAGGCGCCCGTCCTCGGCAGGCGCCGCCGGCCGCGGCGCGCGCCCCTCGCCCCTCGCTCTCTCGGTCTCCACAGCCATCAGAACTGGAAGTAGATGAAGGGTGCCACGTCCTGCGGGCCGAGGGCCTGCGTGACCATGAGCGAGAGCGCGAGCACGGCCGCCTGCGCGACGACGTTCAGCCGCGAGAAGGTAGCGAGAACGACGCGCGGCACCCGCGCGGGGAGGTACTGCGACCCGATCCCGACCGCGATCGCCAGGAGAACGCCGCCCGTCACGAGGGGCGACGGCTCGCCCCAGCCCGTGAAGAGGCCCGTGATCATCTCCCAGGCGACGCCGAACGTGTCGGCCCGGAAGAAGATCCAGGCGAAGCAGACGACGTGGAAGGTGAGGAGCCGCCGCCACGCGAGACCGGCGGCGCCGACGCTCAGCTCCTCGGTCGAGGCTCCCGGGCGGGTGCGCCGCCAGCGCTCGATGCAGAGCCCGACGCCGTGGATCCCGCCCCAGACGACGAAGGTCCACCCCGCCCCGTGCCAGAGCCCGCCGATCAGCATCGTCAGCATCAGGTTCCGGTAGGCGATCGCCGCGCCGCGCCGGCTCCCGCCCAGCGGGATGTAGAGGTAGTCGCGCAACCAGCGGGAGAGCGTCATGTGCCAGCGGCGCCAGAAGTCCTGGAGCGACACGGCCGCGTAGGGGGAGTCGAAGTTCTGCGGGAACTTGAACCCGAGCAGGAGCGCGATGCCGATGGCGATGTCCGTGTAGCCGGAGAAGTCGGCGTAGATCTGCACGGCGTAGGCGTAGATTGCGATCAGGATCTCGAGCGAGGAGTGCTGACTCGGGTTCGCGAAGACCTCGTCGACGATGTTCGAGGCCAGGTAGCTCGAGATCACCACCTTCTTGAAGAGCCCGGCCGCGATCAGGTAGAAGGCGCGGCTCGTGTCCACCCGCCGCGCCGAGCGCGGAGAGTCGAACTGCGGAATCAGCTCGTTCGGGCGCACGATCGGCCCGGCCACCAGGTGCGGGAAGAACGAGAGGTAGACGGCGAACTTCTCGAGCGTCGTCGGCACCGTGTCCCCGCGGTACGTGTCGACCACGTAGCTGATCCCCATGAACGTGTAGAAGGAGATCCCGACCGGGAGCACGAGGGTCCGCACCTCGAGCGGCAGGTCGATGCCCACGAGCGTGAGCAGGTTCTGCGTCGAGCTGACGAAGAAGTCGTAGTACTTGAAGTAGCCGAGGATGGCGAGGTTCCCCCCGACGGCGAGGATCAGGAGCGAGCGGCTCAGGCTGGGCTGGCCCGCCGCTCGATGGATGCGGACGGCCAAGAGCTGGTTCCAGAGGATGGAGCCGGCGAGGAGGAGGACGAACCGCCAGTCCCACCAGCTGTAGAAGACGAAGCTCGCCGCGATGATGAAGGGCCGCCAGCGGTGCACGGACGGCATCAAGAGCCACGAGAGCGGCAGGACGATCATGAAGAAGATGGCGAAGGTCGCGGTGGGGAAGAGCACCGCGGTGCCTCGCGCCCGGCCTCAGACAGCGATCACGCCGGGGCGTGACCGTGGACGCTTCGTGACGGGTCGGATCCTCATGCGGCGGGGGAGCGCCCAGCTCGCCGCCGGCCCTACCTCCGCGCGCCGAGCGTCGGGTCCGCGAAGGGTAGCGAGTCCCCGAGACCGCGGCCCGCGCGACTGGCGACGGCCTGGAACGGGGTTATCCTGTGGTCATGCGCGGGCGACTCCCAGCCGCGGGACGACGGCCGCTCCTTCTCGCTATCGTGCTCGCCGCCCTGGTCGGGCTGGGGCCGGCGGCCGGGTCCGCACACGCGCTCCGCGTCACCTTCATCGGCGACTCGAAGGCGGCCGGGATCGAGTTCAGCACGCCGGCGAAGCGGCTGCTCGCGCGCGGCTACACGGTGCGGCGCGACCTGAAGGTGTGCAGGCGCCTCGTCGCGCCGAGCTGCACCTACCAGGGAGTGACCCCGCTGACCGTCCTCCAGGCGATCAGGCACTACGGGCGGACCCTCGGGGCCGTGCTCATCGTCGACGTCGGCTACAACGACACCTCGAGCACGTACAGGAAGCAGCTCGACCAGGTCATGCTCGCCGCGCGCAACCGGGGCGTGAAGGGCGTCGTCTGGGTGAACCTCCGCGCGGTCAGGCCCGACTACTGGCGGATCAACGCGATCATCAACCAGGCCGCGCAGCGCTGGCTCCGCATGTACGTCGCCAACTGGAACGTCTACTCGCGTGGCCACCCTTCCTGGTTCGCGGCGTGGGACACCGAAGGCCTCCACCTGACCAGCGCCGGCGCGGTCGGGCTCGTGCGGCTCGTCCGCCGGTACATCCCGCTCGCCGCTCAGGGTCCGCGCGACCCGCCGGCCCGCACTGGAGTCGCAGGGGCCTCGGCCGGCGAGGACGGCTGGACGAACTACGTGCCGCTGGAGGGCGCCGGGGATCAGGCGCCGACGGAGACGGAGACGGCCGCCGTCGCCGCGGACCTGACCGGCAACAGCCCTCCCGTCGGCTCGCACATCGGGGGCGCCGACGAAGGCTCCACCGGCTTGAGCGGCATCCTCCCCTTCGCCGGCGGCGCGGCGCTCATGCTCTTCCTGATCTTCGTGACCGTCAAGCGGCGCGGCGCCGGCTAGGCTCCCGGCCGGCCGTGCTCGGCGAGCACCTCCGCCGTCGGCGCCTCGGGCGTGCGGTGACTCCCGCTGAGGACGGCCCGGTGCACGACCACCGCGAGAACGGCGCCGAGCGGAGGCGCGATCAGGTAGATCCAGATCCCGTCCCACACGTTGCCGACCAGATCGGGCCCGAAGGTCCGAGCGGGGTTCACCGAGGAGCCGCTGAAGGGGATCGCGGCGAAGTGCACGGCGGCGAGGGTGAGCGGGATGGCGAGGAGGGCGCTGTCCCCGAACCTCCCGCTGACGCTCGCCTGGAGGATGACCGCCACGAAGATCGTCGTGAAGAGCAGCTCGATCAGGAAGGCCGTGCCGTCGCCGAAGGACCCGGGAACGGTTGCGGTGTCGGCGACGTCGTCCTGGCTCGTGGCGAGGAGGAGCGCGAGCGCTGCCAGGATCCCGCCGGCGAATTGCGCGATCCAGTACTTGACCACGTCGCTGCTCGAGAGCCGCCGGTCGAGGAACATCGCGAGCGAGACCGCCGGGTTGAAATGGCCGCCCGAGACCTCTCCGAACGCATAGAGGCCGCCGAGCAGGGCGAGCCCGAAGGCGAGCGGGACGACTACGAGCACGGGCGCAGCCGTCAGGAGCGACGCCACGATCGCCGTCGTGCCGGCGAAGACGAGGACGAACGTTCCGAGCAGCTCAGCTGCGTACTTCTGCCAGGTATCCATGGAATCCTCCAGGGGGACGGGGGACGACGCGACCTTCGCCGAGAAGGCGGCGACATTCTGTCCCAAGGAGCCCTCCCGGCGTCGAGGACGGCGGACCAGGAGGGGTTGGCGGAACGTTGCTCGTCGCCGGGGTGCGCTGGTCGGGCCGAGGCAAGGACGCAGAGAGCGCTCGTAGCAGGAAGCTACGGGTGCGACCGAGGACACCGCCTCGGGGCGAGCAGCGCGGCCCGGCGGCACAGCCTGGGTTTCGTCAAAACCGGCCGCGGAAGGACGCGACGAGCTCGCCGTTCGCGCGGCGGACGTCGACGTCGTAGACGCCGTTTCGCCCCTCCCGGAAGCGCTCCTCGGCGACCGCGACGAGCTCGTCCCCCTCACAGGCGGGCGCGAGGGAACTCGATGCTGCACCCGGCGGCGACCGTGACGACGTCGTAGGAGTTGCAGGCGAAGGCAAAGGCGGAGTCGGCGAGCGCGAAGACGATCCCCCCGTGGCAGGTGCCGTGGCCGTTGAGCATGTCGGCGCGGACGGTCATGCGCGTGCGGGCGTAGCCCGGGCGGATCTCGTCGAGCGCCATCCCGAGCGCCTGCGAGGCGCTGTCGCGCGCGTACATCGCCTCCCCGACCGCGGCGGCCAGGCGCTCCTCGGGTGCGGCCATGGGCGCCCACGATAGCCCCCGCCGAGGCGGCGGAGCAACGCTTGTGTTCCACCGGCACAAAGTCTCAGGCCGCCAAGGGAGCCGATTGACCGCCGGGCAAGAGCGAGGAAGCCCGGGGAGGGCTTGTGTGTGTGGAACACAAGCTCCCTCGGGCGCTCATGGGGCGCCGCCGAGTGCCTAGATGCGCTGGATGAGCTCGTCGAGCGGGCGGCGGTTGGCGCGCGCGCTCCACTCGTCCGCTGAGCGGCTGAACGGGTCACGCGGGCGCGCCGGGTAGCCGAAGGTGAGCACGATGGCGGGGCGCTCCCCCTCGCTGAGGCCGAGCACCTCCGCGACGGCGTCCGCGTCCGGCATCCCGTTGGGACAAGAGCCGACGCCTTCGTCCCAGGCGGCGAGCAGCATGTTCTGCGCCGCGCGGCCGGCGTCGAACGCGAGCGGGCCCTTCCCGGAGACGACGATCGCCACGACGAGCTGCGCGCCGCGGACGTTCCCCGGCTCGAACACACAGTCCGCGAGCCGCTCCCGACGGCCGGAATCCTCGACGACCAGGAAGCGCCACGGCTGGGCGTTCTGCGCGCTGCCCGCCAGCCGGCCCGCGTCGAGAATGCGCCGCTCGACGTCCTCCGGGATCGACCGCTCCGCGTAGTCCCTCACCTCTCGCCGCGAGGCGATGGCGAGCCGAAGCTCCATGGCGAGAGTCTAGTGCCCCTCGCCCGCGAGGACGCCGAGCACGACGCCGAAGAGCGCGTGCACGGCCGCCTCGTAGGCAAAGACGCGCGGGTTCGTAAAGAGGGGCGGCCAGGTGCCGCGTCGCCGGTCCGGGTGGACGCGGTCGACGACGGCCATCCCCGGCCAGAGGGCGAGGTTCTCCGCCTGCGCGGCAACGAGGCCGCGCTTCCACCCACGCCCGCCCGAGCGGGCGAAGACTGCGCCGAAGAGGGCACCGTTGGCGAGGTGGGCGCCGAGCCCGGCCCCCTGCCACCCCGGGCCGTCCCGGGAGAGAATCGCGCCGAGAAGGCGCACGTCCGAGTAGCCGGACGGCGGGCGGAAGAGGCGCGCGGCCGCCGGCTCGGCGGCCGCCCACGCCGCGGCGGCGGCGACTCCGGCCAGAGCTCCTCGGATCACCCTCGGAGCGTATCCTCCGCGCGTGGAGACCCTCGGGCTCGAGTCGCGGCGCCGGCTCACGCTTGCAGCGACGATCCTCGGCTCGTCGCTCGCGTTCATCGACGCCAGCGTCGTCATCGTCGCGCTGCCCACGATCGAGGAGGACCTCGGCCTCGGCCTCACGGGGCAACAGTGGGTCTTCCTCTCGTACTCCCTCGCGCTCGCGGCGCTCTATCTCCCCGGCGGCGCGATCGGAGACCGCTACGGGCGGCGCAACGTCTTCATCGCCGGCGCGGCGGGCTTCGCCCTCTCCTCCCTCCTCGCCGGGTCCGCCGGCAACGAGGCCGTTCTCATCGTGGCACGCACCCTCCAGGGGGTGGCCGGTGCGTTCTTGACGACGAACTCGCTGGCGCTGCTGAGAGGCGTGTACGGCGCGGAGGCAGGACGGGCGATCGGGCTGTGGACCTCCTTCACGAGCGTGGCGACGATCGCCGGGCCGCCGGTCGGCGGGGCGCTCGTCGAGTGGGCGTCCTGGCGCTGGATCTTCCTCGTCAACCTGCCGCTGGCCGGCGCCGCCGTCGCGCTGGCGATCCTCGGGCGCTGCGACGAGGAGCCCTCGGGGCGCGTCGGGCGGCTCGACCTTCCGGGCGCCGCGCTCGCAGCCACCGGCTTCGGCCTGCTCACGTACGGCCTGGTCGAGGGCGCGGATCGGGGCTTCGGCGGACTGTGGTGGGCGTTCGTCGGCGCGACCGTCGCGCTCGCCGCCTTCGTTGTCGTCGAGCGGAGGGTGGCCGAGCCCATGCTCCCCTTCGCGCTCTTCCGCGTCCGGAACTTCGCGGCGGCGAACGCCGAGACCTTCCTCGTCTACGCCGGGCTCTACGGCTTCTTCGTCTTCTTCACGCTCTACCTTCAGTTCCTCGGCTTCTCGCCGTTCGAGGCCGGGCTCCTCAACATCCCCTCGAGCGTGATCATGATCCTGCTCGCCGCCCGCTTCGGCGGCCTCGCGGACCGGCACGGCCCCCGGCTCTACCTGACGCTCGGCCCGGCGCTGATCGGGGCGGGGACGCTCGTCTTCTCCCTCGTGGACGAGCGCTCGAACTTCTGGACGTTCGGCATCGCCGGGCTCCTCCTCTTCTCCTTCGGCCTCGCGATGATGGTCGCGCCCATCACCTCGACGGCGCTCAAGTCCGCGCCCGAGCGCTACGCAGGCATCGCCTCGGGGGTCAACTCGACGGTCTCGCGGCTGGGGAGCCTCGTGGCGATCGCGGTCATCGGACTTGTGATCGCCCTCGTCTTCGACGCCCGCACGGACGCCCCCGGCGCGGTCCCTCTTGCCAAGGACCAGACGGCCCCGGAGCTCCGCGAGGCGTCGATCGACGGCTTCCGTGCCGGCATGGTGCTCGCCGCCGCACTCGCCTTCGCGGGCGCCGCGGTCGGCGCCGTGGGAATCTCGAACCGCGAGGCGCGCGGCGAGGAACCCCCGCTGCTCAGCGAACAGGCACCGGCGCCAGCCGGAAGCTGAGCGCGCGGGCGCGCTCGCGGCAGCGCGCGACGGCCTCCTCCCGCGTCTCGCCGATGCCGTAGAGGATGGCCAGGCGATAGCTCTGAGCGTCATTCACGCCCTGGTCGGAGAGGTAGAGGCCCGGGCGGACGAGCAGCTCGACGTCGCGGTCGGGGTCGGGGACGGCCTCGACGAAGGCGTCCGTGAACACGCGCAGGCAGTAGCTCACGCCCACCCCCTCGGCCGGGCCCGGGCGCCACGCGGGATCCTGGCCGAGTGCGAGCTCGAAGAGAGCGTCGTACGTCGAGCGTCCGTGCACGGCCTGGACGAGCGGCGCGAATTGAGAGGCGAGGCGCCCGTTGACCTCGATGATCTGCGCGGGGCCCTGCTCGGGGACGAAGAACTCGACGTTGAAGAAGCCGCCCTCGAAGCCGAGCGCGGGCAGGACGCGCCCGGTGACGTCGGAGAGCTCCGCGAGCCGCTCCTCCGGAAGCGCGCTCGGGTACTCGAAGCGCTCGAAGCTGAGCGTCCCCGGGTACTTGACGGAGTCGGTGACCCCGATCGTCGTCACGCGCCCTCCGTGCACGTACCCCTCGAGCGTCACCTCTGCACCGGAGAGGAGCTCCTCGACGAGGAAGCCGTGCGCATGGGCGGGGTCGGCGCCGGCCAGGGCCGCGATCTCCGCGTAGCGCGTCGTGTAGCGGTCGATCTCGTGGAGGTCGAGCAGATCGCGAGGGTCGTCGATCCGGAACGCGTTCTGCGAGAGGCGCCCGACGACGGGCTTGACGAAGAACGGGACGTCGAACGGCACGCGGCCGTCCAGGACGGCGAAGCTCGGAGTCGCCTCTGGAGCGACGCGGTGCTGGAGGGCGCGCGACGTCGGCTTGTGCTGGCAGGCGACGAGCGCCTCCGGCCGGGGCCCCGGAAGGTCGCGGCGTTCGGCGAGCAGCGAGGCGAGGAGCGCGGATTGATCCTTCGTGCCCACGACCGCCTCGGCCGGGATCGACTCGCACTCCTCCAGGAAGGCCTCGGGGTCGAAGGCCTCGAGCTGGTCGAGGTCGGAGCCGGCGAAGCGGACGCTGTAGCGATCCTCGAGGCCGGCCGCGCGAATCGCTTTCAGGTCCCGCTCCTGCGGGCAGAGCACCAGGATGTCTCTCATAAGGCCTGCGCGCCCGCGCGCGCCGGAAATGCTACCCGTCTGCATACGCTACCCGCGTGCTCGAAGCTCGAACCGACGTCGTCGGCAGCCTGCTCAGGCCCACCGAGCTCCTGGAGGCGCAGGAGCGGCTCGCCGCCGGGGAGCTTTCTCGCGCCGAGTTCAAGCGCGTAGAGGATCGCGCGGTCGACGAGGCGCTGCAGCTCCAGGAGGAGGCGGGCCTGGACGTCGTCACCGACGGCGAGATGCGCCGGCTCTCCTTCCAGAGTCAGCTTCCGGCCGCGGTGGAGGGATTCGGCGCCTGGGACCTGGACGCGTTCCTCTGGGGCGATTGGCACTCGGAGGAGCTGGGCGACCTGAGCGTCGAGCGCCCCCCGCTCGCCGTCGTCGGGACGCTTCGTCGGCGACGCTCCCTCTCCGGCGAGGAGTTCGCCTACGCCCGCGGCCGCACCGACCGGGTCCTGAAGGTCACTCTTCCGAGCCCGAGCCTCTTCGCCAACTTCTACGATCCCGAGCGCTCCCGTGAGGCCTATCCGGCGCTCGAGGACTTCCTCGGCGCCGTGGCCGAGATCCTGCGCGAGGAGGTCGAGGAGCTCGTCGACCTCGGCGCCACGTACATCCAGCTCGACGCTCCGCACTACCCGCTGCTCGTCGACCCCCGCTACCGCGACTTCTACGAGAGCAGGGGCTGGCCGGCCGAGCGCTGGCTCGACCTCGGCCTGGAGCTCGACAACGTCGTCATCGGAGACCATCCGGGCGTGACCTTCGGCTTCCACCTGTGCCGGGGGAACCAGGCGAGCCGCTGGCTCGTCGAGGGCGGCTACGACTGGCTCGCCGGCCGCCTCTTCCGACGGGTGAAGGCCCAGCGGCTCCTGCTCGAGTACGACGACGCCCGCTCGGGCGGCTTCGAGCCGCTCGCCGAGGCCCCCGAGGACGCGATCTGCGTGCTCGGGCTCGTGACGACGAAGACCCCTCGGCGGGAGAGCGTCGATGAGCTCGTCGGGCGGATCCGCGAGGCCGCCCGCTTCGTCCCGCTCGAGCGGCTCGCGCTCTCGCCGCAGTGCGGCTTCGCCACGTCGATCGTCGGCAACGCCCTCTCGGTGGAGGACGAGCGGGCGAAGCTCGCGACCATCGCCGAGACGGCCGCGGTGGTGTGGGCTTGAGATGAACGTCGTCCTCGACGGCTCGAGCCTGACTCTCGTCGACGTCGTCCGTGTGGCGCGCGAGGGCGCGGCCGTGGAGCTCGCGCCCGCGGCGGTCGAACGGATGCGGGAGGCGCACGCGGTCGTCGAGCGCGCGCTCGAGCGAGGCGACGTGGTCTACGGGCTGACGACCGGCGTCGGCGCCCGGAAGAAGGTGGGCGTCACGGCCGAACAGAGCCCGGCCTTCAACCGCGCCCTCGTCGCCAACCACCTCGTCGGCACCGGCCCGGACGCGCCGCGCGAGGTCGTGCGGGCGACGATGCTCCGCGTGGCGAATGCCCTCGTCAAGGGGACCGCCGGCGTGCGGCCCGAGATCGCCGAGCGGATCGTGACGGCGCTGAACGCGCGGGAGCACCCGCGCGTGCGCCTGCTCGGCTCACTCGGCCAGGCCGATCTTCCCCAACATGCCGACCTCACGCACGGTCTCTTCGAGGGTGTCGAGCTCCAGGCCAAGGAGGGGATCGCCCTCCTCAACTCGAACGCCTTCTCGACGGCCCTCGCGGCGCTCGCCCTCGCCGACCTCGGGCGTCTCCTCTCCTCCCTCGACGTCGCGGGCGCGCTCGACCTCGAGGCCTTCGCAGCAAACCTCACTCTGCTTCACCCGGCCATCGGCGAGGTTCGTCCCTACCCCGGCATCGTCGAGTCCCTCGCCGGCCTGCGAGAGCTCCTCGAGGGAAGCTCCCTGTGGGATCCCGGCGTGGCCCGGAATCTCCAGGACCCGCTCTCGTTCCGCTGCCTCCCCCAGGTGCACGGCGCCGTGCGGGACGTGCTTGCCTTCGCCCAGGGCCACCTCGAGATCGAGCTCAACGCCTCGCAGGAGAACCCGCTCGTCCTTCCCGCCGAAGACCGCATCGTCTCGGTCGCCAACTTCGACATCCTGCCGCTGGCCTCGGCCCTCGACTTCCTCCGCATCGTCCTCGCCTCCGCCCTCACGTGCGCGTGCGAGCGCACGGAGAAGCTCCTCCAGGGACCGCTGACGGGGCTCCCGGACGGCCTCGCTCCCCGTCAGGGGCTGGCCGAGAACTCGCTCGGCGAGCTCGGGGTCACCGCGCAGGCGCTCACGGCCGAGGCGCGCCTCCTCGCCCACCCGGTCTCCTTCGAGACCGTCACCTCCACGCACGCCGAGGGGATCGAGGACCGGATGACGATGGCGCCCCTCGCCGCCCGCCGCCTTGGCGAAATGGTGCGGTTGGGCGAAGCTCTGGTCGCCATCGAGCTCGTGATCGGCTGTCAGGCCGTCGACCTCCGCCGCCCGGCCCGGCTCGGCGCTGGGACGCTCGTCGCCCACGAGCGCGTGCGCGAGCTCGTCCCCTTCCTGGGCGAAGGCGACACGCTCACGCCGGACCTCGAGCCGGTGCGCGACCTGATCCGCACGGGCGCGCTCGCTCCGAGAAGAGCAAACCGACGACGAGGAGAGGCGTCCTAGGAGTTGACGGAGCACGGGCACCGTGCGATAAGGGCAGATTCCCGATTTGCGAGAGGAGCTGCGAGAGATGGACGAGACCCAGCGCCGCGTCGACGAGTTCCGCAAGACCAGGAGCGACATCGAGAACAACCTGATCGACTCGCTCGTCGCAAGGAAGATCAGCCGGCGTGAGTTCGTCCGCCGCGGGACGGTCATCGGCCTTTCCCTGTCCTCGCTTTCCTTCATCGCCTCGGCGTGCGGCGGGGACGACGACGACGGGGCGGCCACCGGCGCCACCGAGACAACCGAAGCCGGGCCGAAGGCCGGCGGCGCCCTTCGTACGGGCATCATTGCACCCGCGATCGAGCTCAACCCGGTCGTCGTCTACGACGAGGGCGGGCTTGCAGTCCTCGGCCAGTCCGGCGAGTACCTCGCGTGGTCGAACGACCAGCTCGAGCTCGAGCCGCGCCTCGCCGAGAGCTGGACGCCGAACGACGACGGGTCCGTGTGGACGTTCGCGATCCGCCAGGGCGTCACGTTCCACGACGGCGCGCCGCTCACCGCCAAGGACGTCGCCTATACGCTCAACCTCAACGCGGATCCGGCCAACGAGGGCAACGCGCTCTCGGCGTTCGGGGACCCGGGCGGGCTGTCGGCGGGAGGAGCGAAGGCCGTCGACGACGCCACCCTCGAGGTGACGCTGAACGGCCCGAACGGCAGCTTCCCCTACCTCGTCAGCTCCGACAACTACAACGTCATCGTCATCCCCGACGGCTTCGACCCGGCGACGTGGGAGAAGTCGTTCATCGGCACCGGCCCCTGGGTCCTCGACACGTTCACGCCCCAGCAGAGCGTCACCTACACGAAGAATCCCGACTACTGGGACACGAGCCGCCAGCCGCTCGCCGACACGAGCGAGCTCCGGTTCTTCGCCGAGGACCAGGCTCGCATCCTCGCGATCCAGGGCGGCGAGGTCGACATCCTGAGCCAGTTCCAGGTCGTCGCCGGCGGGGAGGCGCTGCTCAACGACCCGAACATCGTCGTGACCGAGATCCAGGCGGCCCAGCACCGCCAGATCCACATGCGCGCCGACCAGGAGCCGTTCAAGGACAAGCGCACCCGGCAGGCGATGGCGCTCCTGCTCGACCGGCCGACGATCATCGAGGGCTTCTTCCAGGGCAAGGCCGACCTCGGAAACGACAACCCGTTCGCTCCGGTCTACCCGTACACCGACACGAGCGTGCCACAGCGCGCGGTGGACGTCGAGGAGGCCAAGCAGCTCCTCGCGGACGCGGGTCAGGGCGACGGCTTCGACGTGAAGCTCTCGACCTGGGACAACTACGAGATCCCGCAGCTCGCACAGCTCCTCCAGGGCGCGGCGAAGGAGATAGGGATCAACATCACGCTGAACGTCACCGACGCCGGCACCTACTACAGCGACTTCTGGCTCAACTCGCCGCTCGGCATCACCGATTACGGACACCGCGGGGTGCCGACCGTGTACCTCACGGCCGCGCTCGGGAGCGCCGGCACCTGGAACGCCGCGCACTTCAAGAACCCGACCTTCGACGGGATGATCGTGGACTTCATCTCCGCGCTCGACGTCGACGCCCAGAAGGCGGCGGCGAAGTCGATCGAGGAGTTCCTGCTCGACGAGACGCCGGTCATCTTCCCGTACTTCTACTACCACCTCTCGGCAGAGAGGAACAACGTGTCGGGGATCGACCCGACCGGGATGGGACACATCGACCTGACCAAGACGGGCTTCACCAGCTGAGAGCAGCGACGCGGGGCCGGGCGATCGCCCCGGCCCCGTGCGTGGAGGTGTGCGATCGCACGATTCCTCCTCAAACGGCTCGGACTCGCGCTCATCACGCTCGTTCTCCTGAGCGTGATCATCTTCGTCGCGGCGCAGCTCCTCCCCGGGGACGTCGGCCGCGCGATCCTCGGCCCCTTCGCCGCTCAGAGCTCGGTCGACCAGCTCAACGAGGAGCTCGGCACGAACAGGTCCATCGTCGTCCAGTACGGCGACTGGGTCGGCGGCGTGCTCCAGGGCGACCTCGGCGACTCCTATGCGTTCAGCCGGCCTGTCGGGGATCTTCTCTGGCCCGCTCTCAAGAACTCGGCCAAGCTCGCCCTCCTCGCCTTCGTCATCGTGGTCCCGATCGGCATCCTCGGCGGGGTCGCCGCCGCGCTCAAGGAGGGACGCTTGCGCGACCGGGTCATCTCGATTGGCGGCCTCTCGGCGACCGCCATTCCCGAGTTCGTCTGGGCCGTGCTCGGGATCATGATCTTCGGCGTCTGGCTCGGCGTCCTGCCCACCACAGCGCAGGCACCGCAGGACGCGGGCTTCTTCACGCAGGTGAAGTACCTCCTCCTCCCCGCGCTCTGCCTCGTCTTCGTTCTCTTCGGCTACATCGCCCGCATGGCGCGGGCCGGCACGATCGAGTCCCTTGACGCCGACTACACGCGAACCGCGTATCTCAAGGGCCTGCCACGGCGCACGGTCATCCGGCGCCACGTGCTGCGGAACTCCCTGCTGCCGACGATCGCGGTCGTCGCGACCCAGGTCGGCTACCTCTTCGGCGGCCTCGTCGCGATCGAGCTCATCTTCAACTACAACGGCCTCGGACAGCTGATCTACCGGGCCGCTCAGCGACAGGACTTCCCGCTCCTCCTCAGCGCCACCCTCGTCGTCGGCGTCGTCTACCTCGTGGCGACGCTGATCGCCGACGTGCTCTACTCGCTTCTCAACCCGCGCATCCGCCTCGCCTCGTCCGAGTCATGAGCAGGCCCGAAGAGCAGGTCGTTCTCGCAGAGCATCCGCTCCCCGAGACGCCGAGGGGCGAGGGCGACGAGGAGGCCCGGGTTGCGCGGCGGGAGCGGCTGCGGCTCCTTTCCCGCTCGAAGACCTTCCTCGCCGGAGCGCTCGTCTTCGGCGTCTTCGTCTTCTGCGCGATCTTCGGCGAGGCGGTCGTGCCCTACGACCCGCTCGGCTCACCTACGGACATCTTGAACAAGCTCGAGGCGCCGTCGTCGTCCCACTACTTCGGCACGGATCAGCTCGGCCGCGACGTCTTCTCCCGCGTCGTCGTCGGGGCCCGCGACATCCTCGTCGTCGCGTTGGCGGCGACGCTGCTCGGCACCGTTCTCGGCGCTGCCATCGGCCTCGTCACCGGATACTTCCGCGGGCTCGTCGACGACGTCCTCATGCGCATCGTGGACGCGTTCCTGGCGATCCCGCTCGTCATCCTCGCCACCGTCGCGCTCGTCGCGCTCGGCCCGTCCAAGGTCACCCTCGTCGTCGTCATCGGCATCGTCTTCGCGCCGATCATCGCCCGCACCGTGCGCGCCGCCGTGCTCTCCGAGCGCGAGCTCGAGTACGTTCAGGCGGCCAGGCTCCGCAACGAGCACGCCCCCTACATCATGTTCGCCGAGATCCTCCCGAACGTCACCGCGCCGATCGTGGTGGAGTTCACCGTCCGCCTCGGCTACGCGATCTTCGCGATCGCGACGCTCACGTTTCTCGGCTTCGGCGTCCAGCCGCCCTCGCCCGACTGGGGCCTCCAGATCAAGGAGAACTACGTGATCCTGAACGGCGGCTACTGGTGGCCGACGCTCTTCCCCGCGCTCGCGATCGCGGCGCTCGTCATCAGCATCAACCTGATCACGGACGGAATCTCGAGGGTCTTCGAGCGATGACCGCTGCGACCGCGCCTGCGCTCGAGCTGGACGACCTCAACGTCGCCTACACGGTCCGGGGCATCGACCGCCCCGTGCTCCGCGGGGTCACGCTCTCGATCGCCCAGGGCGAGTCCTACGGGCTCGTCGGCGAGTCCGGCTGCGGCAAGTCGACCGCCGCCTTCGCCCTCATGCGCTATCTCCCTCGAAACGGGAAGATCCAGAGCGGGTCGATCCGGATCGCAGGCCAGGAGCTCATGAGCATGAGCGAGGATGGTGTCCGGAACCTCCGCGCCACCCAGGTCTCGATGGTCTACCAGAATCCCGGCGCGGCACTGAACCCGTCCATTCACATCGGCGACCAGGTGGCCGAAGTGTTCGAGATCGCGGGCGGATCGGGCGCGCAGGCGCGGGAGCGCACGCACGAGATCCTCGGCAAGGTGCAGATCTCCGATCCCGCACGCGTGATGCGCCGCTATCCACACCAGCTCTCGGGCGGCATGCAGCAGCGAGTCGTCATCGCCATGGCGCTCGCCAAAGACCCGGCGCTCCTCATTCTCGACGAGCCGACGACAGGCCTCGACGCCACCGTCGAGGCCGAGGTCCTCGACCTCGTCGCGTTGCTCCGGGGCGAGTTCGGGACGAGCGTGTTCTTCATCAGCCACAACCTCGCCGTGATCCGCAGGATGTGCGAGCGAGTCGGCGTCCTCTACGCGGGTCGCCTCGTCGAAGAGGGGCAGGCCGAGACGGTCTTCACCGATCCGCGCCATCCGTACACCGTCGGTCTCCTGCGGTGCATCCCCAAAGGCGGCCTGCGCAAGGACGTGCACCGGCTCGACTCCATCCCCGGCTTCCTCCCGCAACTCGGCGCCGACCTGCCCGGCTGCGTCTTCACGGATCGCTGCGGCCTCGCTCGGGAGATCTGCCGGGAGCACGAGCCCGAGTTCCACCAGCTCGGCGGAGGCCATGCGAGTCGCTGCCATTTCCACGACGAGGCGCAGACGCTGCCGCGCACGACCCCCTCCCACACGGAGGTGCCGAAGCGCGAGTCGAACGGCGTCCCGGTGGTCAAGGCCGAGCACATGGCCAAGACCTTTCACCAGGAGGGCCACGACGTCCGCGCACTCGACGATCTCTCCATCGAGATCCGCCCCGGCGAGACGCTCGGCCTCGTCGGCGAGTCCGGAAGCGGGAAGACGACGTTCGCCCGGCTCTTGCTCGGACTGACCGAACCCGACCAGGGCTCGATCGTCGAGCTCGAGGGCCATCCGCTCGCACCGCGGATCGCGAAGAGAAGCTCGGACGACGTTCGCGCGCTCCAGATCGTCTTCCAGAACCCGGACGCGGCTCTCAATCGCCGCTTCTCGGTGCGCCGGATCATCAACCGGGCCCTCACGAAGCTCGTGGGCGCAAAGGGAGAGGGGCGCGACACCCGGCTCCGGGAGCTCGCGCACTCCGTGCGCTTCGACGTGCGCCTGCTGGGGGCGCGGCCCGCGCAGCTCTCCGGCGGCCTCAAGCAGCGCGTGGCGATCGCGCGCGCGTTTGCCGGCGAACCGCTCGTGGTCGTCTGCGACGAGCCGACCTCCGCCCTCGACGTCTCCGTGCAGGCCGCGATTCTCAACCTCCTCGCCGATCTCCAGCGCGACAAGGGAGTGACGTACCTCTTCATCTCCCACGACCTCGGCGTCGTTCGCTACCTCTCCGACCGTATCGCCGTCCTGTATCTCGGACGGCTGATGGAGGTGGGCGACGCGGAGACGGTCTTCAGCGCGCCTCACCACCCGTACACCGAGGCGCTGCTCTCCGCCGTGCCGAGCGTCGAGGGCGAGGAGCGCCCGCGGATCAGGCTCGAGGGCGAGATCCCGAGCGCGGCCGATCCTCCCTCCGGCTGCGTCTTCCACACCCGCTGCCCGCGCTACCTGGGAGCGATCTGCGAGGAGCAGGAGCCGCCGCTCGCGGAGGTGGAGCGGGGCCACTTCATGCGCTGCCACATCCCCGTCGACGAGCTGCGGCGCCTGCAGGCCGAGCCGCCCCCACCGCGGGCGCGAGGTTCTCAGGCGAAGACGACGAGCTGACGCACGGCCTCGCCCGCACGGAGGCGATCGAGGGCCTCCGGCAGCTCGGCGAGCGCGATGCGGTGGCTGACGAGCTCATCGAGGCGGAACTCGCCCGCGGCGTACAGGTCGACGAGGCGTGGGACGTCCTCCTGGATCACGGCCGAGCCCAGGAGGCAGCCCTTGAGCGTCTTCTCGTTGATGAAACCCCAGGTGTCGATCGTGAGCGTCGAGCCCCTCGGCGGGAGCCCGATGACGACGACCGTGCCGCCGGGTCGCACCGCCTCCCACGCCTCGCGGATCGTCTCCTCCCGTCCGATCGCCTCGAAGGCGTAGTCCGCACCGCCGCCCGTGGCATGGCGGACGCGTCGCGCCGTGTCCGCGCTCGGACGGGCCTGGAGGGTCGCCGTCGCACCCAGCTGCGCGGCGAGCTCCAGCTTCTCCGGCCGCGTGTCGACGCCGACGATGGGGCTCGCGCCCGAGAGCCGCGCGGCCTGGAGTGCGGAGAGCCCGACGCCGCCGCAGCCCCAGACGGCAACGCTCGCCCCCTCCTCGACCCCCGCCGTTCTCGTCACGCCGCCCCAGCCCGTGAGGGCCGCGCAGCCGACGAGCGCGGCGACGTCGAGCCGAACGTCCTCTCGGATCGGCACGGCGACCGATTCCGGCACGACGGCGTACTCCGCGAACGAGGAGACCGCGTTGAAGTGGCGGAGCACGGTCCCCTCCAGGGAGAGGCGCGAGGTGCCGTCCGCCAGCGTTCCAGTCGCCGACATGCGGTCGCCGAGCTCGCAGAGGTTGGGCCGCCCGCTGCGGCAGCTCGCGCACTCACTGCACGAGGGGAGGAGCGCGAGGACGACGTGGTCGCCGGGCTGGAGCCGTGTGACGCCCGCACCCGTCTCGACGACGACGCCGGAGGCCTCGTGCCCGAGGACGAGGGGCAGCGGCTCGGGGAGGTCGCCGTCGACGACGTGCAGGTCGCTCGCGCAGACCCCGCACGCGGCGATGCGGACCAGCGCCTCGCCTGGCTGCGGCGGCGCCAGCTCCACCTCGCGGATCTCGACCGCCCGACCCGGCTCCCACAGCACTGCGGCCTGCATGCGCATGCCGGCGAGCGTACCTGGCGCGCGCCGTAGAATCGCCCCCATGCGCGCCGCCGTCCTCCGGGAGATCGGGGAGCCCCTGACCGTCGAGGACGTCGAGCTCGCAGAGCCCGGCCCCGGCGAGGTGCTCGTCCGCCTCGCCGCGAGCGGCGTCTGCCACAGCGACTGGAACGTGGTCACGGGCGCGACCCCGAACCCCCTGCCGGCCGTCCTCGGCCACGAGGGCGCCGGCATCGCCGAAAGCACTGGTGACGGGGTGACGGCGCTGCACGAGGGCGACCACGTCGTCCTCTCCTGGCTTCCGGCCTGCGGGCGCTGCTTCTACTGCCTGCACGGTCGCGCCGCCCTTTGTGACGTGGCCATGGAGGACATGTTCCGCGGCACGCTTCCGGGCGGCGCGCTTCGGCTCTCGCAAGACGGGGAGCCGCTCTACCACTACGGCTACCTGTCGACGTTCGCCGAGCGCTGCGTCGTCCCAGAGAGCTGCTGCGTGCGCATTCGGCAGGACGTCCCGTTCGAGGTGGCCGCCCTCGTCGGGTGCGCGGCCATGACCGGGTTCGGCGCCGCGGTCAACCGGGCGCGCGTCGAGCCGGGATCCACGGTCGTCGTCTTCGGCGCCGGAGGTGTGGGGCTCTCCGCAATCCTCGGCGCCCGGTTCGCGGGCGCGCGGACGATCGTGGCGGCGGACCCCGTTCCCTTCAAACGCGAGACGGCCCTCGAGCTCGGCGCGACGCACGCGGCCGACCCGACGGGGGAGGACGTCTCCGCCTTCCTCCGCAAGCTCACCGACGGACGCGGGGCGGACTACGCCTTCGATACCGCGGGGGCGCCCGGCGTCGTCGCGCAGGCGTACGACGCCGTCCGGCGCGGGGGCACCGTCGTCGCCGTCGGGCTCCCACCCGCGGGCGTGACGGCCGACCTTCCGGCCGAAGACCTGCCGCGGGAGGAGAAGGTCGTCACGGGGAGCTTCTACGGCTCCTGTCTGCCGCAGCTCGACATGCCGCTCGTTCTCGACCTCTTCATGGAGGGACGGCTGCCTCTCGACCGGCTCGTCACACGCACCTTCGCGCTCGAGGAGATCAACGAGGCATTCGCCGCCATGAACGCCGGCGAGGTCGCGCGGGGGGTGATCCGCTTCTGAGGTTCGCGGAGCGGACGCTCGTCGGGGAGGGCTTCGCCGGGAGCGGGCCGAGCGCCGCCCATGTGAACACGGTGCTCGGTCGTAAGGGCGGCCCGGTCGAGACGGCGTGGGCGACGGCGCTGGCCACCCCTCGCCAGGGGCACATTCCCTTCGTGGCCGTTCTCCGGCCGAACGTGCCGGTGAAGCCGGCCACGCTGTTCGTGAACAAGGCGGACATCCGCGGTGAGCGTCACGCCGCGCTCACCTGGGGCGCCGCGCAGGCCGGCGTCGCCCAAGGCGTGCTCGACTCCGTGGCGAACGGGGTGATTCCCGCGGCCGAGGTCGACGATCTCGTCCTCATCGCGGCGGTCTGGGTGGACTGGGCCGCGGAGGTCGAGGAAGAGATCTATGCGGGCAACGTCGAGGCGACGCGCGACGCGCTCGCGGCCGGCGCCGAGGGACGCCCGGCGATCGACGAGCTCCTCGCTCTTCGCGCCGAGCCCGAGAACCCTTTCTTCAGACGCTCGTGAAGATCACGGGCGTCCGCCTCCGGCGCCTGCGCTACCCGCTCGACCCTCCCTTCTCCCCCGCCTGGGACCCCGACCCACGGCGCACATTCGAGGCGACCCTCGTCTATGTCGACACCGACGAGGGTCTCACCGGCATCGGCTCGGGCGACACGATGGACGGCTTCGAGCGCTATGCGGGCCTGTTCGTCGGCCGCGACCCACTCGAGATCGAGCGCCACGTGCGCGTGCTCGAGACGATCGCGTTCCACGCAGGTCGCTACTGGCCGCTCGAGGCGGCGCTCTGGGATCTAGCCGGCAAGGCGGAGGGCGTGCCCGCCGCGCGGCTCTTCGGCGGGGCTCGAGACAGGGCTCCGGCTTACGCCTCGACCGCCGAGCGTCGACCGGCCGGCGCTCGCGCCGAGGCCGCGCTCGCGCTTCGCGAGCAGGGCTTCAGGGCGCTCAAGACGCGCATCGACAAGGAGCGGCTCGAGGAGGGCGTCGAGGCCGTTGTCGCGGTGCGCGAGGCCGTCGGGTCGAGCATGGAGATCATGGTCGATCTCAACCAGGGTTGGCGTATGCCCGGCGACGTGGCGCCGCTCCTCGACTTCGAGACCGTCCACCGCCTCGCCGGCCGGCTGCGCGGGCTCGGCATCCTCTGGCTCGAGGAGCCGCTCGCCGGCCAGGACGTCGGCGGCCTCGCCCGCCTGCGCGCAACGGGCGGCGTCCGCATCGCCGGCGGGGAGATGGCGCGGACGCCCGCGGAGCTGGAGGCGTACCTGCAGGCCGAGGCGCTCGACGTCTACCAGCCGGACGCGGTGCTCGCGGTCGGGCTCCTGCGCGCCCGCGAGCTCGCGAAGCGCGTGCACCGGCGCGGGCTCTGGTTCACGCCGCACACGTGGACGAACGGGATCGGGCTCCTCGCCAACCTGCACGTCGCTGCGGGCGTCGGCGGCGGCCCCTTCCTGGAGTTCCCCTTCGACCCGCCCGGCTGGACGCCGGAGCGCCGAGATTTCATGCTCGCCGAGCCCGTGCGCCCCGACGCCGACGGCCATCTCGTCCTCCCTGATCGGCCCGGCCTCGGCTTCGAGCTCGACGAGGAGTCGGTCGAGCGCTACGCGGTGGGCTGAACCATGCCGACCTTCGACGTGCACCAGCACCTCCTGCCCGAGCCGCTCCTCGAGAGGCTCCGGGCCCGCCGCGAGCCACCGTGCCTCACCGAGGGGTCCCTCGAGCTCCGCGAGGGCTCGTTCCCGTTCGACGAGGGCGCCCACGACCTCGGCGAACGGATCGCCCTCCTGGACCGGGAGGGAGTCGACGTCGGCGTCGTCTCCCTCGCCCCCACGCTCGAGACCGAGGCGCACTTGGAGCTTCGGGACGCCTACCACGAGGGCATCCGCGAGGTCGTCGCGGTCGCCGACGGACGGCTGGTCGCGCTCGCCGCCGGCGCCTGCCTCGAGGGCTTCGCCGGCGCCTGCGTGTCTGCGGCAGCGCTCGCCGGGGGCCTCGGTGACCTGCCGGACGACCTTGCCCGGGCCGGTCAAGTGCTCTTTGTGCACCCAGGTCCGCCGGACCCGGTCCCGGAGGGGGCGCCGCCGTGGTGGGCGCCCGTCGTCGACTACACGGCGCAGATGCAGACCGCGTACTTCTCTTGGCTCGCCGACGGGGTGGAGCGCCACCCGGAGCTCGAGGTCGTCTTCGCCATCCTCGCCGGCGGGGCACCCTTCCAGCTCGAGCGCCTGCACGCGCGCGGTGCCGAGGTGCGGCCGGCCCTCCACCCGAGGATCCACCTCGACACGGCCTCCTACGGACGGCGGGCTCTCGAGCACTGCCTGGAGACGTTCGGGGCCGGCCCGCTCGTCTACGGGAGCGACGTGCCGGTGATCGACCCGGCCCCTACCCTGGACGCCCTGAGGGGATTGGGAGAGGCTGTGCTCGCTACCGTGCGCGCCGAGAACCCTGGACGACTCTTCCGATGCTGACGCCGACCCCGCTCGAGCCTGCACCCGCCTCCCTGGGCGACGGCCGGCCGCTCTTCCTCAAGCGGGAGGACGTCCACGAGCTCGGCGCCTTCAAGTGGCGCGGCGCGCTGCCGGTGCTCACCAACTACCGGGCGAAGGGCGCCGAGGCTGTCGTGACGGCCTCCACCGGGAACCACGGCGCAGCCACCGCCTGGGCGGCCGAGCGCCTCGGCCTGCAGGCGATCGTCTACGCGCCCGAGGGCGCGACCCGGACGAAGCTCGCGCTCGTGGAGGGCCTCGGCGCCGAGATCCGGCTCGTCGGCGCCGACCTCGACGAGGCCAAGAACGAGGCCCGCCGGCACGCCGCGGAGCACGGACTTCCCTTCTTCGAGGACGGCGCCGAGTCGGCTCAGTACGACGGCTACGGCGCGATCGCCGACGAGATCCTCGACCAGCTCGGCGAGCGGCCCGACGCGGTGGTCGTCCCGGTGGGGAACGGCGCCCTCCTCGGCGGGATCGGGGTGCGAGTCTGCGCGCGAGCACCCGAGACGCTCCGCATCGGAGTCGCGGCGAAGGAGGCTCCCGTGATGGCCGCCTGCTGGGACGCCGGACGCCTCGTGGAGAGCGAGCGCTGCGCGACGTTCGCCGACGGGCTTGCCGTCCGCGTCGCGATCCCGCTCGCCGTGGACGTCCTCGGCGAAGTGGGGAGCCGGATGCTCGTCGTCTCCGAGCGCGAGATGGCCCTGGCGGTCGGGGCCTACGCCGCCGCCGGCATTCGCGTCGAGGGCGCCGCCGGGGCCGCCCTCGCGGCGCTCCCCCAGCTCGCGGACGTCGACGGCCCGATCGTCCTCATCGTCACCGGGCGTAACATCGACGACGAGCTCCACGCGCGGGCCCGCGGGCAGCCGGAGTCCTTCCCGGACTAGGGACGGGTCCTTCGTGCGGCCTTGATGCCGGGCGCCTCGCTAGCCGGCGACCGCGGGAGGGTCTCGCCCGCCTGTGGTCCGTCGGTAGAGCCCGTCGGCGTGCACGGCGAGCCCCGCGAGCTCGAGCTCCGTCAGCGCGACCGCCGCCTCGGCGCTTCCGACACGGGTAGCCCGCACGATCTCGTCGAGCGTGAGCGCCCCGGACGAGAGGCAAGCCAGAACGGCCTGCCCTTCGGGCGACAGGTCGGGAGGCGGAGCCGGCGGCGCCCGCTCCAGGCCGAGCGCGTCGAGCACGTCGCCCGCCGAGAGCAGCGGCGTCGCACCCTGGCGGATGAGGTCGTTCGTCCCCGCCGAGAGTGCCGAGGTGATCTCTCCGGGCACGGCGAAGACCTCACGTCCGAGCTCGAGAGCGAAGTCGGCCGTGATCAGCGCGCCGGACCGCTCCCTCGCCTCCACCACGACGGTCGCCCGCGCCAGGCCGGCGACGATACGGTTCCGAGCCGGGAACCTCCAGGGAGACGGCTCGACGCCAGGCGGGTACTCGGAGACGATGAGGCCGCTCTCGGCAATCCGGCGCGCCAGCTCCGCGTGGGCGCGCGGGTAGTCCCGGTCGATCCCACAACCGAGGACGGCCACGGTCAGCCCACCGGCGGCGAGCGCTCCACGGTGGGCCTCGCCGTCGATCCCCCGGGCGAGCCCGCTCACGACGACGGCGCCCGCCGCAGACAGCTCCCGGGCAACCTCGCGCGCCACCTGGGCGCCGTAGGACGAGCAGCTTCGCGCGCCGACGACCGCGACCGCGGGCAGGGCCATGACGTCCATGGAGCCTCCCCGGAGGAAGAGACGCGCGGGCGGGTCGTGCAGCTCGGCGAGGAGCGGCGGGTAGCCGCGACCTCCTTTCGAGACCGAGGGGTAGGTCATGGCGCGAGCTCAGGCGGTGCGCGGTAAGAGAGCGCCTCGGCGATGTGCGCCGGCTCGATCGACTCCGCCCCCGCCAGCCCTGCGACCGTCGCCGCGACCCGGGCGACTCGAGCCCGACCCCGCGCCGAGAGAGGTAGCGTGTCCACCGCACGGGTGAGCAGATCCCGCCCCTCCTTGCCGAGACTCGGGCGGCTCTCCCGCAGTCGCCCGGACGCCGGCTCCACTCGAGCTCGGATCTCCGCCGACGGCTCACCCGGGGCGGCGTCCAGCTCCCGTCCTCGCGCGCGCGGCATGTGCACGACGAGGTCGAAGCGATCGAGGAGAGCGCGCGAGAGCTTCGCCCCGTACGCGGCGAGCTTCTGCGGCGTGCACCTGCACTCGACGGACGGGTCGCCACGCGCACCGCAGGGGCAGAGGTTCATCGTCCCCACGAGGACAAACCGAGCGGGAAAAACCGCCTGGCCGGCCGCCCGCGCCAGCGCGACGCTCCCGTCCTCGATGGGCTGACGCAGGGCCTCCAGCACGGGCCTCTGGAATTCGGGCAGCTCGTCGAGGAGGAGCACGCCGTGGTGCGCGAGGCTCACCTCGCCCGGGCGCGGCCCCCGCCCGCCCCCGACGACGGCGGCGGCCGAGGCGGTGTGGTGCGGCGCCCGGAAGGGTGGGCGGTCGATGAGCGGGTGGGTCGAGGGCAGCACACCCGCGACGGAGTGGATCCGCGTCACCTCGAGCGCCTGATCGAGGGTGAGCGCCGGGAGGATCCCCGGGAGCCGTCGGGCGAGCATCGTCTTCCCGGTTCCCGGCGGTCCGCCGAGGAGGACGTTGTGCCCTCCCGTGGCGACGATCTCGAGCGCACGCCGCGCCCGCTCCTGTCCGCGCACGTCGGCGAGGTCGGGCCACGAGCCGTTCGCCGTCGCCACGGCCGGCTCCACGGGCGCCGGCCTGAAGCGCCCCTGGAGATACGCGCTGGCTTCGGCAAGGTGGCGGAGCGGGACAGGCTCGATCCCAGCCAGGGCGGCCTCGGGCGCCGACTCGAGCGGGCACAGGAGCAGCCCGAGCCCTGCGCGCCTCGCCGCCTCGGCCGCCACGATGATGCCCGGGACCGGTCGGAGGCGCCCGTCGAGCGCGAGCTCCCCTACCGCCGCGTGCTCGGCCAGTCGCTCCGGAGGAATCTGACGGGAGGCGGCCAAGACGGCGAGGGCGATCGGAAGGTCGTAGCCGGACCCCTCCTTGCGCAGGCCGGCGGGTGCGAGATTGACGGTGATCCGACGGAGGGGCCACTCCAGCTCGGCGCTGGCGATTCCGCTGCGAACCCGTTCCTTGGCCTCCTGGCAGGCCTTGTCGGGAAGCCCGACGATGGCGAAGCCGGGCACGCCTCGCTGGAGGTGCGCCTCAACCTCGACCGGCCTCGCCTCGAGGCCGACGAGCGCATGGGTGACGGCGCGCGCGAGCACGACTCCGAGGCTAGGAAGGAAAGACGCGCGTGCGGCGCGCGAACCGTGACAGGTCAGTAACGGCTGAGCCGCTCCTAGTCGAAGGGGGCACGCTCGATGCGCCGACCGCGCACGGCAACGGCGTCGAAGCGGACATCGAGACTCGCGAGCTCCGGGCGGAGGGCGAGCCACCCGAGCGCCGCCTGCCGAACGCGCCGAGCCTTCTCCGGCCCCACGGCTTCCCACGGGTCGCCGTAGCCGGATCCGCTTCGCGCCTTCACCTCGCAGAAGACGAGTGTTCGCCCGCGGCGGACGACGAGGTCGAGCTCATAGCGTCCCGCCCGGGCATTCGCGTCGAGGATGCGGTAGCCGCGGAGACGGTAGTAGCGGCGGACTCGCCGCTCCGCCTCAGGACCGAGCCGCCGCGAGAAGCTCTGCCTCGGCGCCGTCTTCGAGCTCTGCATAGCAGCGCGCCTCGAACGAGCGACGATGGATCGCGCTCGGGCCCAGGCGGCGCACGATGGCGGAGTGCCCGGGCGTGATATAGCCGACGTGGGAGGCGAAGTCGTAGTGGGGGTAGACGGCGTCGAGCCGTCGCATGGCCCGGTCGCGCACGACCTTCGCGACGATCGAGGCAGCAGCGATCGCCGCGCTCTTCGTGTCTCCGTCGACGACCGCCTCGTGCTCGGGCGCGAGCGGTCCGAGGCGGAACCCGTCGACGAGGCAGGCTTCGGCGGGCGGCGAGAGCGCCGCGAGGGCTTCCCGGAGCCCGCGCAGGTTGGAGCGGTGCAGACCGTCGCGGTCGATTGCCGCGGGTGGGATCACCCGGACGGCGATGCGGGCGGCGCAGCGCGCGACGGCACGGAAGAGCTCCTCGCGCTGGGCCGGATCCACCTGCTTCGAGTCGTTCAAGAGCGCGAGCGGGCGCACGGCGTGGTCGCGCAGCCGCTGGTAGTCGAGGAGGACTCCCGCCGTGACGAGCGGCCCGGCCAGGCTGCCCCGCCCGGCCTCGTCCGCACCGGCGACGAAGCGGACGCCGAGACGACGGTCGAAGGCGAGGAGCTTGCGGCCCGGACGGCGGATGGTCGCCACGGGCGCGAGGATAGCGCCTAGGTCCGCTGTTTCTCGCGGACGCGCGCCTTCTTGCCCACTTTCGAGCGCAGGTAGTAGAGCTTCGCCCGGCTGACGTCGCCGATCGCTGCGACCTCGACCTTCTCGATCTTGGGCGAGTGGAGCGGGAAGGTTCGCTCGACGCCAACACCGAAGGAGTTCTTGCGGACGGTGAAGGTCTCGCGCACGCCCGCTCCCTGGCGCTTGATGACGATGCCCTCGAAGACCTGGACGCGCCTCCGCTGGCCCTCGATCACCTGAAAGTGCACGCGGACGGTGTCCCCCGCCTTGAACTGCGGGATGTCGTCGCGCAGCTGCTTGCGCTCGAGGATGTCGATCGGCGTGGTCATGAAAAGGCGGCCGGAGGCCGCGCGGCAATGCTAGCGGAAGCGAGGCCTCGCACGCGAGCCCGGCCCCGGGGCCGGCCGCGGTCCTCCCTCCGCTACGAGCCTATCGTCGAGAAGCGCGCGTATGGCGCGCACACTGTGCCGAGACCCGCGCGAGAGCGTGCCGAACCGACGTCACTGGAAGCCGATCCGCCGCGGCGGCCAGTAGCGCGCGAACATCGGGCCGATCAGGTTCTCCCGCGGGACGGTGCCCCACTCCCGGCTGTCGCACGACTGGTAGCGGTGGTCTCCCATCATGAAGTACCGACCCTTGGGGACAGTGACCGGGCCGAACTGCTCTCCCACCTCACCTCCGTAGAGGTACGGCTCGGCAACCGGCTGCCCATTCACGTAGAGCTGATCGCCGTTGATCTCGAGCTCGTCCCCGGGCACCCCGATGAGGCGCTTGACGAACACGCCTCCCGGCCCGGGGCAGATGCGCTCGGCCTCCGGTGGGGTCTCGAACACGACGATGTCGCCGCGCTCCGGGTCTTCGAAGTGATACACGAAGCGGTTCGCGAGCACGCGGTCGGAGGTGCCGGACTCGCAGCCCGGCTCGGGCGAGGCGCAATGGAGGGTCGGCTCCATCGAAGAGGACGGGATGCGGTATGGGTTCACGACCCACGCCTTGATCGCAAGCACGGCCGTGACCGCGATCGCGATCGTGACAACCCAGTCGAGGACCGTCGGCCAGGGGGCGGGAAGCGACTCGAGCCGGCTGCGGAGGAAGACGGCCTCCTAGTGCCCCGGCTGGTGATGCCGCCCCGCCAGAGGTGTGGCGTGTATTGCCGGGCGGGGCACTTACCGGAGGCCGAGCCGCGTCAGCGGCCAGTAGACGGCGAAGACCGGTCCGATCAGGTCGGCGCGACCGACCGGGCCCCACTCCCTGCTGTCGCAGGACTGAGCGCGGTTGTCGCCCATCATGAAGTACTCGTCCGGGCCGAGCGTTCTCTCCCTGAAGTTCGTGCCGGGCGCGCCGCCGTTCACGTACGACTCCTCGACCCGCTTCCCGTTCACGCGCAGGACACCCTCCCGCTGGCCGATCGTGTCCCCGGGGAGGGCGACGAGGCGCTTGACGAACGTCCCGCCGGCGCCGCAGCGCTCGGCCGCCTTGAGCGGCGTCTCGAAGACGACGATGTCGCCGCGCTCCGGGTCTCGGAAGCGGTAGATGAAGCGGTTCGCGAGCACCCGGTCCGACGCGCCCGCCTGGCAGCCGGGCTCGGGCGCCGCGCAATGGAGGGTCGGCTCCATCGAGGAGGACGGTATGCGGTACGGGTTCACGACCCACGCCTTGATCGCAAGCACGGCCGCCACCGCGATCGCGATCGTCACCACCCAGTCCACGACCGTGTCCCAGGGCGAAGGGAGCGTCGCGGTCAGGCGGTCGAGCGGGCCTCTCACGAGAGCGACCGCTCCCTGCTGCGCTCGAGGCGCCAGCCCTCGATCAAGGCATGGTTCCCTGAGAGGAGGACGTCGGGGACCCGCCAGCCGCGAAACTCGGCCGGGCGCGTGTAGTGCGGGAACTCAAAGCCGCCCTCGAGCGCCTCCGAGAAGCTCTCGACGGCTCCGCTCTCCTCCCGGATCGCACCGGGAAGGCGCCGCGCGATCGCGTCGAGGAGCACCATCGCCGGCAGCTCGCCGCCCGAGAGCACGTACGGTCCGATCGAGACGGCGTCCGTCGCCACGTGCTCGATGATGCGTTCGTCGAAGCCTTCGAAGCGCGCCGAGAGGAGCGTGAGCGCGTCCTCCTCCGCGAGCTCGTCGACCAGACCCTGATCGAGCTGCCGGCCCTGCGGCGAGAACGCGATCACGCGCCGTCCCTCGGCGTCGCCGTAGACAGCCTCGAGCGCGGCGCAGACGACGTCCACCCGCAGCACCATGCCGGCGCCGCCGCCGTAGGGCTCGTCGTCCACCTGGCCGCCGGAGAGCGGCGTGTAGTCGCGGTAGGTGAGGAAGCGGAGCTCGAGCTCAGAGCCGAGAACGGCGGCGAGGGGGCGCTGCTCGGTCAGCCACGAAAAGGCGTGCGGCAGCAAGGTGAAGACGTCGATCTGCATGCGCTGTCCGAGATTAGCTTTCGGGTGCGAACCCAGGTGCAACCAGAATCTGGCCTTCCTCCAGATCGACCGCGCGGACGCAGTCCTCGACCATCGGAAGGGCGATCCCGCCCTCGAGCTCGAGCACGTCGTTCGCCACGCCGGGCACCACGTCCTGCACGCGGCCTAGCAGACGCCCTCCCTCCTCCATCACCGTCAGGCCGACGAGCTCGTAGACGTAGAAGGCACCCTTGCCGGCCGGCGGAAGCTCCGACGCGGGAAGCTCGAGCACGGCTCCCCGGGGTACGTCACGGTCGAGACGGATGACGAGCCTCTTGCCAGCGACCTTGGACTCGACGACGGTGGCGCGCTCGCGGGCGACGTACACGGTCGCGCCCTTGGCCAAGCGAAGCGGGTCCTTGCTCGCCCGCTCGACGACGAACGCGCCCACGACGCCGTGCGGGCGGCCGACCCGGCCGACCGCCACCCAGCGTTGCGCGCCCGCGGCGTCAGCGGGCGTCAACGATCTCGAGGAGCGCGCGCTCGTGCTGATGCCCGCCGCTCGCACGGACGAGCGTCCTGAGCGCGCGGGCGATGCGTCCCTGGCGTCCGATGACCTTGCCGATGTCGTCCTCGGCGACGTGCAGCCGCAGGACGACGGCACCGTCTCGCTCCGTTCTCTCCACGCGAACCTCGTCGGGCTTGTCGACGAGATTCCGCGCCAGATACTCGAGCAGCTCTTCCATCCCTCAGAGTCCCTGCGCCTTCATGAGACGCCTGACCGAGTCGCTGGGCTGCGCGCCCTTGGAGATCCAATCCTGGATCTTGTCGCCGTCGAGGTCGATCGTCGAGGGATCGGTCTGCGGGTTGTAGCGACCGACGATCTCGATGAAGCGGCCGTCGCGCGGGGAGCGTGAGTCGGCGACGACGACGCGGTAGATCGGATTCTTCTTCGAGCCCACCCGGGCCAGTCTGATGCGTGTTGCCATTCGGTCCTTTCTCGTCTCTCAGCGGCGGCGCTGAGCGGCCGCGATCGACTGGATGTTCGGCATCTTGCCCTTGCCCATCTGCTTGACCATCTTCGCCATCTGCTTGCGTGCGGTGAGGAGCTGGTTCACCTGCTGCACGGTCGTCCCGCTCCCGCGCGCGATGCGGGCGCGGCGCGAGCCGTTGATGATCTCGGGCCGGCGGCGCTCGTCCGCCGTCATCGAGAGCACGATCGCCTCCACCCGACCGAGCTCGCGGTCATCGACGTCGACGCCCTGGAGCTGCTTCCCGAGGCCGGGGATCATCCCGACGATGGACTTCAGCGGCCCCATCCGCCGCATCATCCGGTAGCTCTGGAGAAAGTCGTCGAACGTGAACTGCCCCGCGCGGAGGCGGCGCTCCATCTCCTCCTGCTCGTCCACCTCGGCAGCCTGCTCGGCCCGCTCGATCAGCGTGAGCACATCGCCCATGCCGAGGATGCGCGACGCCATGCGGTCGGGGTGGAAGTACTCGAGCTGGTCGAGCTTCTCGCCGGTCGACGCGAGCTTGATCGGCTTGCCCGTGACCGCCTTGACGGAGAGCGCGGCACCTCCGCGGGCGTCGCCGTCGAGCTTCGTGAGGACGACGCCGTCGAAGTCGACTCGCTCGGCAAACGCCTCGGCGACGGCGACGGCCTCCTGGCCGGTCATCGAGTCGAGGACGAGCAGGACGTTGTGCGGCTTCACCGCCTTGCGGACGGCGGCCAGCTCCTTCATCAGCGGCTCGTCGATCTGGAGCCGCCCCGCAGTGTCGACGATGACGACGTCGCGCCCCTGCGCCTGCGCCTGCTCGATCCCGTGCCGCGCGACCGCGATGGCGTCCTTCGTCGACCGATCGAGGTAGACGGGGATCTGAATCTGCCTGCCGAGCTGCTCGAGCTGGTCGATCGCGGCCGGGCGCTGCAGATCGGCCGCGACGAGCGCCGGCGACTTCCCTTCACCCTTGCGCAGGAGAAGCGCGAGCTTCGCTGCGGCGGTCGTCTTCCCCGAGCCCTGGAGTCCGGCCAGGAGGACGACGGTCGGCGGGCGGCCGGCGAACGCGAGCCTCGAGCCGCCCGAGCCCATGAGCTCCGTCAGCTCCTCGTGGACGATCTTCACGATCTCCTGGCCCGGCGTCAGGCTCCTGGTCACGGCCGCGCCGCCGGCTCGCTCCTTCACCCGGGCGACGAAGTCCTTGACGACCTTGAAGTTGACGTCGGCCTCGAGGAGCGCGAGCCGGATCTCGCGCATGGCGCGCGAGAGGTCCTCGTCGGTGAGGACGCCGCGGCTGCGGAGGTCACCGAGCGCGCCTTGCAGCTTGTCGGAAAGCGTGTCAAACATGGGCCGGCGGGAAGTGTAGCCGTGTACTTTTTCCCACCCAGAGCCAAGGAGGAGACGGCATGGCGGACATCGCCAAGGTCATCCGGGTCATCGGCCAGTCTGAGGAGAGCTTCGCGGAGGCGGCCCGCGTGGCCGTGAAGGAGGCGGCGAAGACGCTCCGCGACGTCCACGGCGCCCACGTCGTCGAGATGAGCGCGCTCGTCGAGGGCGACGACATCGTCATGTTCCGCACGACCGTGGACATCGCGTTCGGCGTCGAGCGCTAGGTCCTGTCCGGCGGGGACGGGGTCCGCGGGGCCGGCCGCGGGCCTCCCTCCGCCTTGAGCGTAGCGCTGGAAAACGCACGCGTGGCGAGCACCGCGTGCCGGAAGGCGCGCTTCATCTCACCAAACGGCAACGTCGTCTGCCTCCGATGGTGCCGCGGCCGAGCGGCGTCAGGACGAGGAAGTTGCCTTGGCGGGAGCTGTGTCCCCGCTTCTTCCTCGACGCCGGGCACTCGGGCTCCGCGCCGGAGCAGCAATGGCCCACGAGTTCCTCTCCGCGCGTCACCGCCCAGAAGCCGGCTCGGGCGTCACGAGCTCGTTCTCGTCGTAGGCCGCGTCGCGGCCGGTGTACCGCCAGGTCGCAGTCGCCTCGGCATCGGCCGAGGTGAGCCCACGGACCTCCAGGGACCCAGTCTTCGCTCACGCGCGAACGCGCCGGGCGCTCACTCCTGCGCCACGAGCGCCCGCGCGAAGTCCCGCGGGTCGAACGGTTGCAGGTCGTCGAGCGTCTCCCCCACGCCGATCAGCTTCACCGGCAGGCCGAGCTCGTGGGTCACCGCGACGGCGACGCCCCCCTTCGCCGTTCCGTCCAGCTTGGTGAGCGCGACGCCGGTCAGGCCCACGGCTTCGTCAAAGAGCTGTGCCTGCCGCACGCCGTTCTGACCGGTCGTCGCGTCGAGCACGAGCAGCGTCTCGTGCGGCGCCCCCTCCAGGCGACCCGAGATCACACGCCGCACCTTGGCCAGCTCCTCCATCAGGTTCGTCTGCGTGTGCAGCCGCCCGGCGGTGTCGACCACGACGACGTCGCGCCCGCGCGCCTCGGCCGCCGAGATCGCGTCGAACGCCACCGCGGCCGGATCCGCTCCACGCTGCGAGCCGACGAAGTCCGCGCCGGCGCGCTCCGCCCAGATCTCGAGCTGCTCCTCCGCCGCGGCCCGGAAGGTGTCTGCCGCCGCGAGGACGACCGAGCGGCCCGACTCCCTCAGCCGGTGGGCCAGCTTCCCGATCGTCGTCGTCTTCCCCGTCCCGTTCACGCCGACCACCAGCACCACCGTCGGCGGCCCGTCGAACGCCAGGCGCTCCTGGCCGTCGACGGTCACCAGCTCCGCCACGACCTCCTCCAACCCCTCGAGGAGCTCGGCCTGGCTCGTCGGGTCGCGCGCCTCGAGGCGCTGCACGATCTCCACGGTCGCGCCGACGCCGCAGTCCGCCGCGATCAGCGCCTCCTCGATCCGCTCCCACGACTCCTCGTCGCCGGGGTCGAACCCGAGTTCCCGCGTGAGCGCCTGCCGGCTCGACGCGAGCGAGTCGCGAAGGCGCTCGAACCAGCCACGCCGGTCGCCCGCGTCCTCGACCGGGGCGGCCTCGTGGTCGCCGAGGAACTCCGCCCAGGTGCGCGTCACGCGCTGAGCGCCTCGGCCTCGGGTGCCGCCGCCAGCCGCTTCGAGACGATCTGGGAGATCCCGTCGGCGCCCATCGTGACGCCGTAGAGGATATCCGCGGCCTCGATCGTCCTCTTCTGGTGCGTGACGACGATGAACTGCGCGCGGC
>JAIBJN010000090.1 GCA_020029595.1 Actinomycetota bacterium
GCTCACCGAGCCCCACGTCAGGTAGAGCACGAACGGGTACGCGACGCCTCCGATCCCGACGCACATGATGTAGTAGGGAAGGGCCTTGAGCCTCTCCGCACCGGCGAAGTGGACGAGCACGCAGACGAAGCCTGCGTACACGGCCAGGAAGGAGGCGAAGATCTGAAACGTGTTCGACGCGAGCGCCGGGTCGACGTTCTGCGCGTAGTTGTTCATCAGGTCCCCGCCGAGCCACCAGTCCTTGATCGCCTGCCAGAGAGCGTTGTCGACGGCGAAGGCGGAGTTGAACTGCCAGATCCAGATCGCGTAGCCGACGATGAAGTAGGACAGCGTCCCGATCAGGAACCCGACGAACCGCTGCACCGTGAGGTCGAGCACGTTCCTCCGCTTGGCCGTGCCGAGGTCGATGAGGATCAGTCCCGCGACGACGAGGACGACCGCGCTCGCGGCGAGGACGTAGAGCAGATTGTCGGCGAACGACTGGACACTGACCTGCTCCGGAAAGTCCGGAATCTCCTGTGCGAATAACATCGCCACCTCCCTCTCGTTTACCTGGACGGCGCGCCGATCGTAACGCCTGTCACTTCAGTGCGCTAGCCGGCTCCGCGCCGGGCTGGGAACTTGCGGTCGCGCGTCCCAGGGGAGATGATCGCGCCGCGATCGCCAAAGGAGGAGAGCATGAAATTCAGCTATACGACGCTGCTCGACTACCCGCTCGCCGACTCGATGGAGATGATCAAGACTGCTGACGAGCTCGGGTACTACGCGTGCTACGCGGCCGACGAGACCTGGCACAAGGATCTCTGGCTGCTCTACGCGGCGGCCGCGGACAAGACGAAGAACGTCCGCTTCGGGCCCAACCTCTCCAGCGTCTATCTCCGCGAGCCGACGCTCATCTGTCAGGCGCTCGCCACCCTCGACGAGATGACCGGCGGCCGCGCGGAAGGCGTGATCTCCTGCGGCAACTTCGGGATGCTCACGCAGTACGGCGTCGACTGGAAGACGATCAAGCCGTTCTCCCGGGTCAAGGAGGCGCACGAGATCATGCGCACCTTCCTCGACGACGGAGCGATCACGTACGACGGCGAGTTCCACCGTTACAACGGGCTGTTCACCTTCGCGCGGCCGGTGCAGGAGCACCTCCCCCTCTACATCGGCGCCATGCGCGGTCCCAAGTCGATGCAGCTGGCCGGGGAGGTGTCCGACGGCGTCCACAGCGCGTTGGGCTACAACAAGGCGTGGTACGACTACGTCGTCGACAACGTGAAGATCGGCGCCGAGCGTGCCGGGCGCGACTGGAAGACGCTCGACGTTGCGGCCTGGTGTGTGACGACGGTCGGACCCGACTCGGAGAAGGCGAAGACGGCGGCGCGCGCCATCGTCACGTTCTACCTCTCCTCCCAGCCGGACGAGCAGTTCGAGGCGCACGGCATCGACCCGGATGAGACGAAGGCGATCGTCGAGGTCCTCGGAAAGGGCGACCTCGACAAGGCGTACGAGATGACCACGCCCGAGATCGCCGACAAGCTCTCGATCGCCGGCACACCGGAGGAGTGCGTGGCACAGATCAAGGAGATCGAGTCCGCGGGCGTCAACCACATGATCCTCTGCGTCACCGACCCCTACATCCTGAAGCTGTTCGCCCAGCGAGACGTGGACGTCCCCGACGTCCAGGGCCAGCTCCGGCTCATCGCCGAAGAGGTCATGCCGGCGTTCAGCACCGCGGGGGTTACAAGCTAGGACGAGCCATGGCGATCACGAGCGAGTACACGCTGAGCGCCGAGCAGCGCGAGACGTTCTTCGCGCTCGCCGACGTCCTCATTCCCGCGGCCCACGACATGCCGGCGGCGAGCGAGGCGGGCTCGGCGGAGAAGTGGCTCGACCGCGCGCTCGCGGCGCGCCCGGACCTCGCGCCGGCCCTGATCGAGTTGCTCGACGAGGCGCGGGGCCGGGACCCCGAGGCGGAGGCACGGCGCCTGCATGCCGAGGAGCCGGAGCGCTTCGCCGCCCTCGCCGCGATCGCCTCGGGCGGCTACTACATGAACCTCAAGATCCGCAAGCGGATCGGCTACCCCGGCCAGGGGAAGCGGACGCCCTACTCCGACGAGGCCGAATACGACCTCAGGGACGGCCTCCTCGACCCCGTGATCGACCGGGGCCCGATCCACGCGCAGCCTCCTCCGGCCGCCGTGCCGAATGACCCTGCGACGCCGCTCTCGTTCGGCCTCTCGCGCAACGGCGACCGTGCGGATGTGCTCATCATCGGTGCAGGCGCCGGAGGGTCTGTCGCCGCCCGACACCTGGCCGAGGCCGACTTCAAGGTCGTCTGCCTCGAGCAGGGGAGCTGGGAGAACGCGTCCGACTTCCCAGGTGACAAGGTCGAGTGGGAGCTCGTCGCCGACAAGCAGTGGAGCCCCGACCCGAACGTCCGGCAGCACCCGGGCGACTACCCGCTCGAGGTCTCGAGCTCGCCGATCACGCCCGTGATGTACAACGCGGTCGGCGGGAGCACGGTGCACTTCTGCGCGCAGTGGGTGCGCCTGCGCCCGCATGACTTCAAGGCGCGCAGCACCTACGGGATCGCCGACGACTGGCCCGTCACCTACGCGGAGATGCAGCGCTTCTACGAGCGCATCGACCAGGAGATGCAGATCTCGGGCATGACCGGCGACCCGAACTACCCGCCCGGCCCGCCGCCGGCGCTGCCGCCCATCCCGATCGGCCTGCTCGGGCGCAAGGCGGCTCAGGGGATGAACGAGCTCGGCTGGCACTGGTGGCCCGCAGCCCACGCGATCCGGTCGGAGCCGGTCGGCAACCTCGCCGGCTGCGAGCGGACGGGCACCTGTATGTGGGGATGCCCCAAGGGCGCCAAGAGCTCGACCGACACGACCATGTGGCCGCAGGCGCTCGAGCACGGCGCCAGGCTCCTCACCGGGGCGCGCGTGCGTGAGATCACAGATAGCGCCGGTCTGGCAACCGGCGCTATCTACATAGATCGAGACGGAGCCGAACACCAGCAGAAGGCGGATGTCGTGATCGTCGCGGGGAACGGTGTGGGGACAGCACGCCTCCTCCTCCTCTCAGGCGGCCCCGACGGCATCGCCAACTCGTCGGGCCTCGTCGGCAAGCGCCTCATGCTCCATCCGTACATGAGCGTCCTCGGGATCTACGAGGACGGTCTCGAGAGCTGGCTCGGCCCCTGGGGCACGCAGCTCCTCTCGCTCCAGTTCGCCGACCACGACGAGTCGCGCGGCTTCCCGCTCGGCGCTCAGTGGGACGTGATGCCGCTCGGCGGCCCGCTCTTCACGCTCTTCCGTTACGACGAGCGGCCGTTCGACGGGCGCTGGGGCGCGGGCATCCACGAGCTCACGGAGCGGACGCTCGGGCACGCGTTCGACTGGGGCGTCGGCATCGAGGACCTCCCCCACGAGTCGAACACGGTCACCCTCGACGCGGTGCTGACGGACTCGGACGGCATCCCCGCGCCGAAGATCACCTTCCGGATCGACGAGGACATGCGGGCCAACCTCGACTTCCAGCTCGCCCGCGCCCAGGAGGCGCACGAGGCGGCCGGGGCGATCGACACCATGGTCGCCGACTGGTCGACCTGGGGCTGGCACCTGCTGGGAACGACGCGAATGGGCGACGACCCGGCGAGCTCGGTCGTCGACCGCTGGTGCGCAGCCCACGACGTGCCCAACCTCTACGTCCTGGACGGGAGCGTCTTCCCCACGTCCGGCCCGATGGCGCCGACCGCCACGATCTGCGCCAACTCGCTCCGCTGCACCGACCGCCTGATCGAGCGCGCGCGCCTCCAGCCGATCCCGGCCTAGCTTCGTGAGGCAGGCCTCCGCCGATCCCTTGTGTTCGCAGGGGATCCCTCAGGAATTCCTTCGATGATCCATTCCCTCATCTCCGGGTTTTCTCGATCATGCACGTGTGACGGCGCGCGATTCCGATCTGGCTGCGGCTGCAGAAGCGGCGGTTCAGTGTCTAGGGGTGGGGCCGGCAGACGACGTCCTCGTGCTCTTCACCGAGGAGCAGGGCGCGATCGCGGACTCGCTTGGGACTGCAGCTTCCAGTCAGGCGCGCAGCGTTCGCAAGGTCGTCTCCCCGACGCTCACACGTGACGGGGAGGAGGCGCCGGCATTCGTCGCCGAGGCGATGGTGGACGCGACGGCGATCTTTGCGCCCACCGCTTTCTCGCTCAGTCACACGCGGGCTCGGCTGGAGGCGACACGCCGCGGTGCACGGATCGCGACCATGCCGACGATCACGAGGGAGACGTTCGTTCGCTGCATGTCCGTCGACTACGACGAGCTCGAACGGGCGGGCGAGCGAATCGCGGCCGAGCTCAGCGACGCCGGGACATGTCGGATCACGTCCGAGGCCGGCACGGACGTCCTGCTCAGCCTCGAGGGACGGACGGCCATCTGCGACGACGGCAACCTGCAGGCCTGGGCCGCGTTCGGGAATCTCCCTGCCGGCGAGGCCTTCATCGCACCCGTGGAGATGAGCGGCGAGGGGCTCGTCGTCTTCGACGGCTCGCTCGCCGGCTTCGGCCTTCTCCATGAGCCGCTCCGAGTGACGCTCGCCGGCGGCCGCATCGTCGACGCCGGCGGCGACGCCGGAGAGTGGCTGCTCGAGACGCTGGACTCGGGCGGCGAGGCGGGCCGGGTGGTCGCAGAGCTCGGCATCGGTACGAACCCCGCCGCGATCCTCACGGGCACGGTCCTCGAGGACGAGAAGGCGATCGGGACGGCGCACCTCGCATTCGGAACGAACGTGTCGTTCGGAGGCGTGAACGTCGCGGGCGTCCACATCGACGGCGTTCTGCTCCAGCCGACCATCGAGCTGAACGGACGCCTGTTGATGCAGGACGGCGAGTCGTTCGTATTCGCCAGGATGCGCTCAGACGGCGCTAGTCCCCGAGGTCGAACGTGATCTGCTTCGTCTCGGTGAGCGCGTCGATCATCCAGCCGGCGAGCTCGCGGCCAGCGCCGGACTTCTTCGCGCCGCCGAAGGGCGCCAGCTGATCCCAGTAGTTCGTCGTCTCGTTGACGTGCACGGTGCCGTGCCGGAGCTCCTCGGCCACACGCCAGGCGTCGTGCAGTGAGCGCGTGAAGACCGACGCGGTCAGGCCGTAGTCGGTCTCGTTCGCGACCGCGAGGGCCTCGTCGAGGTCGCGGAAGGACATGATCGGCGCGACCGGTCCGAAGGTCTCCTCCTGCGCGATCAGCATCTCGCTCGTGACCCCGTCGAGGATCGTCGGCTCGTGAAAGCGCCCCTCGTGGCCGCCGCCGTGGACGACGCGGGCGCCCTTGCCGACGGCGTCCTCGACGTGCGCGCGCGTGCGCCCCAGAACTTCGTCCGTGCAGAGCGGGCCCATGTCGGTCTCCTCGTCGAGCGGGTCGCCGACCCGGAGCGCTCTCGTCCGCTCGACGAGCGCCTCGACGAACGGGTCCTTCACGGACTCGTGGACGAGGATGCGCTCGGCGGCCGTGCAGCACTGACCGGCGAGGTAGAAGCAGCCGACGATCGCCGCGTCCGCCGCCTTGTCGAGGTTCGCGTCGGCGAGCACGATCTGCGGGCCGTTGCCGCCGAGCTCGAGGACGCGGTTCTTGAGAGCGGCGTCGCGCGCGACCTGCTCGCCGGTGCGCGACGACCCCGTGAAGACGACGGCGCCGACCTCCGGATGGCGGACGAGTGCCGCGCCGACCTCGCCGCGGCCGTGCACGACGTTGACCGTCCCGGCGGGGAAGCCGGCGTCGTGGAGCACCTCGGCGAACATGTTGGCGCAGAGCGGCGCGTACTCGGACGGCTTCCAGACCGCGGTGCAGCCGACCGCGAGGCCGTACACGATCGGGATCCCCGCGATGTCGACGGGGAAGTTCCACGGGGTGACCGCGGCCACGACGCCGACCGGCTCCTGCACGACGATGATGCGCTTGGCGTTCGTGCGCTCCTGCGTCGAGGGGAGCACCGTGCCGGCGTGACGGAGGACGTCCTCCGAGGCGCGCCGGAAGTGGTCGGCGGTGTACTCGACCATCTCCTCGCGCGACTCGCGGATCGTCTTGCCGACCTCCCGGCTGATCATCGGCGCGATCTCCTCCGCCCGCTCCATGCAGAGCTCGAATGCCTTCCGACACAGGTCGACCCGCTCGAGGAGCGAGACCTTGCGCCAGCCCGGGAACGCCTTAGCGGCTGCCCCCACCGCCGCCTCGACCTGAGCGGGCGTCGAGGCGGCTACCGTGCCCAGGAGCTCCCCGGTCGCGGGGCTCCTGACCTCGATCTCCTCCCCCTCGCCGGGGATCCACTCGCCGCCGATGTACGCGTCCTGCCGGGTTGCAACCGCCATCCTCGCCCTCCTTCTCGAGCCTGGGGAGAAGTGTAGAAGGGGCGGGCCTCTCGACCCGCCCCTTCCCGGTGCTTCTCTTACCGGCCTGCGGGCGCCGAGGAGCCCGTGGGCATGAGCTCGTAGACCTCGCGCGACGGCTTCTCTTCGCTCGGCTCGCGGAGCCGGATCGGCCGGCCCCACTCCTTCTGGGCGATGATGTAGCCCAGGCAGCCGACGACCAGGACGCCGACGCCGATCCAGATCCCTTCGTTGATGTAGTACTCGGAATCCGAGAAGTCGGCGCTGAAGAAGTACCCGGTCAGCTCGAGGTACCAGACGCCGAAGATGATGAAGGCCAGGTTCACCACGCTGAGGATCCCCGCAAGCCAGATCCAGGCGCTGTGGAGCTTGATCGGCCGCGGCCAGTCCGGCCGGTCCTTGCGGAGCAGCACGACGCCCGAGAGCGCGAGGACGTGCGAGAGCATGTAGCCGAGGTTCCCGGTCGCGATGATGAAGAAGAGCGTCGGGAAGGAGAAGAGCATCACCGTGTTCAGGACCATGTCCACCGTCATCGCGCGGGCGGGGACGAACCGGCTGCTCAGGTGGTTGAGCCACTTGACCGTCATCTTCTCCTCGGCGAGGGCGAAGAGCGCCCGCGAGCCGTCCATCGTGGCCGTGTTCATCGAGAGCGCGAGACCCGCGCAGAGGCAGACCACGAGGAACGTGCCGAACGCCTCGCCGGCGACTGCATGCAAGACGTCGACGAGGAAGAAGACCCCGGTGAGGTCCCCGAGGATGACGTCGTAGCCGACGGTGCCGACCACGGCGATCGGGAGCAGACAGGCGAGGACGACGTTGAGAGCGCCGACGCTGATGAGCGCCTTGCGCGTGTCGTCCCTCGTGTTCTTGAACTCAGGCGCGAACGTCGCCGGCGCCTCCGGCCCGTAGGTCGACCAGCCGATGATGTACAGCCAGACCATGATGAGCGCGAACTTGTTGAACGTGCTCGCCCCGTAGCCGTAGGCGTCCAGGGTGCCTCCCAGGATGTTCTGGTCGACGGGGAAGTCATTGAAGTCACCGGTGACGAAGGCCCCGACGGCGATCACGCTGACCGGGAGGAGCATCATCGCGCCGGTCACGTAGCTGAACCAGACCGCCGGCCGCATCCCGATGATGTTGAACGTCCAGCAGGCGAGGATGACGCCAAAGCCGATGAGCCTGGGGACGGTGAAGTCCCAGGGGAGCACCGGCAGCGAGTAGCTCCACGTCGTCGCGCTCGTGTCCGCGAAGAACTCGCCGACGATGAGGAAGCCGATCAGGCTGCCGTAGACGGCGAGGACGCTCGACCAGGCGAACCAGTAGCCGAAGACGGCGATCGGCCCGGCGAAGGAGAAGTACTTCCGCCAGCCCTCGCGCGCGTACACGGAGAGCCCGCCCGGCTTGTCGGGGAACATGGCCGCCGGCTCAGCGTAGATGTACGCCTGCAGCGCACCCAGGACGGCCGAGAACGCAAACAGGCCCGCGGCGAGGCCGCCGCCCAACGCGATGGTCGACCCCCAAAGGCCCACGAGCAGGAACCCTGGGTTCGCGAGGCCGATCACGAACCCGTCCCACCAGCTGATCGTCTTGAGCAGTCTCCGTTGGTCGACAGCTACCTCAGCCATACGCCCTCCTACGCCAGGT
>JAIBJN010000091.1 GCA_020029595.1 Actinomycetota bacterium
CCAGATCCCGATCCAGCTCAAGCTCGGCGCCGCGCGCGTCTACGACGACGTGCGCATGGCCGCCAAGTGCGGGCCGGACATCATCTACCTCGACGGCGCAGAAGGGAGCACCGGCGCCGGCCCGCACATCGCCACGGAGGAGACGGGCATCCCGCTCCTGGCGGCGATCCCGGAGGCGCGGCGGGCGCTCGAGGACGTGGGCCTCGCGGACGAGATCGACCTCGTGGTCGCGGGCGGGATCCGCAACGGCGCCGACGTCGCCAAGGCGCTCTCGCTCGGCGCGAAGGCCGTCGCCATCGGCACGACGGCGCTCATGGCGCTCAACTGCAACAAAGAGATCCCGGGAGTCACCGACTACGAGGGAACGGTTGGTGTCCCGGCCGGGCAGTGTTACCACTGCCACACCGGCCGCTGTCCGGTCGGCATCACGACGCAGGACCCCGAGCTCCGCAAGCGTCTCCACGTCGAGGAGGCCGCGGGGCGGGTCTACAACCTCCTCACGGCGATGACGATGGAGCTGCAGATGCTCGCGCGTGCATGCGGGAAGACGAACGTCCACTCGCTCGAGCCCGAGGACCTCTGCGCGCTGACCGTGGAGGCGGCCGCCATGGCGAAGGTGCCGCTCGCCGGGACGAGCTACATCCCCGGCGTCACCGAGGAGCAGGCGCTCGCCGAGATCAAGCGCCTGCTCGAGAGGCACCTCGAGTACCCCGTCGACTACCTCCCCGACCAGCCGGCCGAGTTCGCGGGCGCGGAGGACTAGGCGGCCGCTGATGTCCACCAAAGAGCCCGAGAAGATCGTCGAGATCGACGCCGAGTACCTCGCCGGGCGGCGCTTCTCCTATCAGGAGGACATTGCCGAGATCGAGGACGTCGACCTGCTCGCGGCCACGCCCGGCGAGGACCTGAACTGGCTCGAGGACGTCGAGCTCCTGGAGGAGGAGGGGACGCCGGCCGTCTTCGACCGCTACTCGAACTCCTTCATCCGCATCTACTTCCCCATCCCCGAGGGGCGCGAGGACGAGATCGCGCGCAAGGTGCTCGTCAAGCACCTCCAGTCCGGCAACTCCTACGGCATCCAGCTGAAGGAGAAGCACACGAAGTTCCCGCAGCCCGAGCTCGGCCCGTGGGTCGAAGGCTCGCAGACGGTGGGAACGGACTGGCGGCCGTCGGTGCTCGAGGGCTGGGAGCCTCCCGAAGGTCACTAGCTCCGGAGCCGCCGCGCGCGCGGGCGTCCTTGAGCACCTGAGCGCTCCGGGTCGGCCGAGGGCAGCCGAAACTCGCCGGAGGACGTCCAGAGGGGCGGGCGCCGGGCGGGCCCGCCCCTCTTGAGTTCCCGGGTTCGAGCCGGCTGCCCCGACGGGGCGGCGCGGTGCGCCTCGGCGGGGCGGTGGTTTCCCTCGCCCCCGGTGCCTCTGACTACGGAGCGAATGCCGTCGTCGGATTGCAGCCGTGCGCGCGGCCTCCACTTTGCCGCCAGCCTCGGCGTAGAGTCAGGCCTGGACCACGACCTGTCCGTGACTGCTCCGGTCGATCCCGACCTCATCGAAGGCTTCCGCCGGGACGGCGCCGTCTGCTTGTGCGGTGCGTTCTCGCGGGCCGACGTCGCGCTCGTCGAGCGGGGCATCGAGCGGAACCTGGCCTCCCCGAGCGCGCGCGCCATCGTCGCCAGCCGCCCGACCGACCCCGGGCGCTTCGTCGAGGACTTCTGCAACTGGCAGTCCGTCCCCGAGTACGAGGAGTTCATTCGGCAGTCGCCGGCGGCCGGGCTCGCGGGCGAGCTGATGGGCGCGACCCGGGTGCGGTTCTTCCACGACCACCTGCTCGTGAAGGAGCCGGGCACCCAGCAGCGCACGCCCTGGCACCAGGATCAGCCCTACTACAACGTCGAGGGCACGCAGACCTGCAGCCTTGGCTGCCGGTGGATCCCGTCGACCGCGCGTCGACGCTCGAGTTCGTGGCGGGCTCGCACCTCGGGCCCTGGCTCATGCCGCGGACCTTCCTCGAAGATCGACGCCGACCGGGACGCCTTCGGCATCGTCGGCTGGGCGCTCGAGCCCGGGGATGCCGTCTTCTTCCACATGCTGACGCTGCACGCGGCCGGGGGAGTGACCGGCAACCGGCGACGCCGTGCGTTCTCCTTGCGCTTCCTCGGTGACGACGTCGTGCACGCGCCTCGGCCCTGGAAGACGTCGCCCGACTTTCCCGGCCTCGCCGACCAGCTCCCTGCGGGCGCGCCGATGGATCACCCGCTCTTCCCCGTCCTTTGGGAGGCGGCCGACCGCCCCTAACGAGAGACTACGCCCGTGCCCGCGTCGGCCTTCTTCCTCGCGCTTGCGGCGGCCTTCGTGCACGCGGGCTGGAACCTGCTCATCGCACGGGCGCGCGACCCGGAGGCCGCAGGGGCCGTCGCGCTCCTCGCCGCCGTGGTCATCTTCGCGCCGGTTGTCGCGCTCCGGTGGGAGATCGAGGCCGAGGCGTGGCCGTACGTCGCCGCGAGCTCGCTCCTCGAGCTCGTCTACTTCGCCCTCCTCGGGGCCGCCTACCGGCGCGCGGAGCTCTCGGTCGTGTATCCGCTCGCGCGCGGGGTCGCGCCCGTGCTCGTGCTCGTCGTCGGCGTCATCGCGCTCGGCGCGGAGACGACCGCCGTCCAGGCCCTCGGCGTCTGCCTCGTCGGGCTCGGCGTGCTCCTCGTCCGGGGCCTACGGAGCCCGGTGCGGTCCTCGGGCGTCCTCTTCGGTCTTGCGATCGCGTGCTCCATCGCCGCGTACACGCTCGTGGACAACGAGGGCATTCGCTTTGCGAACGCGATCACGTACCTCGAGCTCACGCTCGTCGTGCCGGCGCTCGGGTACGCCGTCGGGATCCTGGCCGCCAAGGGGCGCGCCGCGCTTCGGGCTGAGGTGAGCATCGCCACGGTCGTGGCGGGAATCGGTATGTGGGTCGCCTACGGGCTCGTCCTCGCCGCGCTCGCCCGCGCCGAGGCCGCACCGGTCGCCGCCGTCCGGGAGACGAGCGTCGTCATCGCGACCGTCGGCGCGGCGCTCGTCCTCCACGAGCGGGTCGGGCCGGCGCGAGTCGCCGGCGCCGTCCTCGTGGCGGCGGGCGTGGCCCTGGTGAGCCTCTAGCATCCGTCCACAGGAATTGCCCGCTTTCGTGCTCCCCTTCAGACGTGTCCCGACCGTATGGTTGAGCCAAACCGTGTCCCCTCTGGCCACTGTCCGGGGTCTGACCCCTGGCGGGGCCGGAGGGGACGGTCGTGGGGACGGTTCGTGGCGGTTTCGATGCACGTGGCGCTGCCCGTGCGACGCCGATCGTGCTAGCCCTGGAGCCAGAGCGCGAGGGCGGCGAGTGAGTTTGCGTCCGAGAGCTCGGCGATGACGCCCCTGAGCGGCAGGCGCTCGGCGACGAGGTCGTCCCCCTCCTCGCGCTCCCCGATACCGACGTCGACGAGCTCCGTCCCCTCGAAGGCGTGCACGTACTCCGTCGAGTAGTCGGGCGCGGCCCAGAAGGAGCCGAGCCGGCGCCAGGAGCCGGCGGCGAGGCCGCACTCCTCCACCAGCTCGCGCGCGGCGCACTCCTCGGGCGTCTCGCCCTCCTCGATCGAACCGGCGGGAAGCTCGAGCGTGCGGCCGTCCGCGCCGGCGCGGGTCTGGCGGACGACGACAATGTCGGCGCCGTCGACGGCCACGAGGCTCACGGAGTCGGGGCGGCGAAGGACGTTCACGAGGCGGAGTATCGCCGGTCCGGCCGAAGCCGAGCCTAACCTCCCGGACATGGCGAGGCCGCGCGCGCGAGAGCTCGGGATCGCGCCCGGCACGCTCCCGCCGGGTGAGCTGAACGCGATCACGGACGTCCCTGGCGTCCGCGTCGGGCACGAGACGATCGTCGAGGGCGACTCCGTGCGCACGGGCGTCACGGTCGTCTTGCCGCACGAGGGCAACCCGTGGGAGGAGCCCGTCTTCGCCGGCTCGCACCGGCTGAACGGAAACGGCGAGCTGACCGGGCTCGAGTGGATCCGGGAGTCGGGCCTCTTGACCTCGCCGATCGGCCTCACCAACACGCACTCGGTCGGCGTCGTCCGCGACGCGCTCATCGCCGCCGAAACCGAGTCGCGGGCCGGCGGGAGCGACTTCTGGAGTCTCCCCGTCGTCGGCGAGACATGGGACGGCGTGCTGAACGACATCTCCAGCATGTACGTCCGCCAGGAGCACGTCCGCGCGGCGCTCGTATCCGCGCGCGGTGGGCCGGTGACCGAGGGCAACGTCGGGGGCGGCACAGGGATGATCTGCCACGGGTTCAAGGGCGGGATCGGCACCGCCTCGCGGGTCGTCGAGGCCGTCGGCGGGCACGTCGTCGGCATGCTCGTCCAGGCCAACTACGGGAGGCGCGAGCGCCTGCGGGTGGACGGGGTGCCTGTCGGAGTCGAGATCGGGGCTGCCGAGGTGCCGCTTCCGGGCCCGTCTGCCGGCGGCTCGATCATCATCCTCGCGGCGACGAGCGCGCCGCTCCTCCCCGACCAGTGCGAGCGGCTTGCACAGCGCGCGGGGCTCGGCGTCGGCCGGATGGGCGGAGTCGGCGAGAACTCGAGCGGCGACCTCTTCCTCTGCTTCTCGACCGGCAACCGCGGCCTCCCCGCCGGCGACTACGCCGCGAGCGTGCCCCTCACGATCCCGCTCGAGATGATCGCCGCCCAGCACATGACGCCGCTCTTCGACGCCGTCGTCGAGGCGACCGAGGAGGCGATCCTGAATGCCCTCTGTGCCGCCGAGACGATGTCCGGCCACGGCGGCAATATCGCGTACGAGCTTCCCTCCGAGCGCCTCAGGGAGATCCTGGAAGCGCGAGGAGCCCCCGCGGGCTAGCCGTTTTCGACACCGTGTCGAAACGTCTCGGAGCGGTTAGGCCGGCGTTTACGGCTTGTTGCCGGACCCGCCGAGGGCTACGCTGGCCCTAGCGTCGAAACGGAGGTCCGATCGAGATGAGCGTTGCCGTGTCCCAACACAAGAATTTCATCGGCGGCGAATGGGTCGAGTCCGCCGGGGGCGAGACCATGGAGGTGCTCAATCCCGCGACGGGCGAGACGATCGCCGAGGTCCCGGCCTCGACGGCGGAGGACGCCGACCGCGCCGTCCAGGCGGCTAAAGCGGCCCTTCCCGAGTGGCTCGAGACGACACCACGCGAGCGCTGCGAGATGCTGCTCAAGCTCGCGGACACGATTGAGGAGAACGCGGACGATCTGGCGGCGCTCGAGTCGCAGAACGTCGGCAAGCCACTCGGCGCCGCGCGCGACGAGCTGCCCGAGATGGCGGACCAGCTTCGCTTCTTCGCGGGCGCCGCGCGCGTCCTGGAAGGCAGGTCCACCGGCGAGTACATGCGCGGCTACACCTCCATGCTCCGGCGCGAGCCGCTCGGGATCGTCGTCGGGATCGCTCCGTGGAACTATCCGCTGATGATGGCCGTCTGGAAGCTGGCCCCGGCCCTGGCGGCGGGCAACGTCCAGGTGCTGAAGCCCTCCGAGCAGACGCCGCTCACCCTGCTGCGCTTCATGGAGCTGGCCGAAGACATCATCCCGGCGGGCGTCCTCAACGTCATCACGGGCGACGGCGTCCCGGCCGGCGAGGCGCTCGTGAAGCATCCGGACGTGCGCCTCGTGTCGCTTACGGGCGACATCGAGACGGGCAAGGTCATCGCCCGCACGGCGGCCGACAACCTCAAGCGCGTGCACCTCGAGCTCGGCGGCAAGGCGCCGGTGGTCGTCTTCGACGACGCCGACCCCGCGGCCGTGGCGGAGGCGGTCAAGGCCGCCGGCTACTGGAACGCGGGGCAGGACTGCACGGCGGCTTCCCGGGTTGTCGCCGGCCCGAAGATCTACGACAAGCTGCTCGAGGAGCTTGTTCCCGCCGTCGAGTCGCTCCACGTGGGCGACCCGGCCGAGAGCGAGGATGTCGAGATGGGCCCGGTGATCTCGAAGGCGCAGCAGGAGCGCGTCTTCGGCTTCCTCGAGCGCGCGAAGAAGGCGAAGGCGACGATCCTCACGGGCGGCGACTCGAACGGCGACCGCGGCTTCTTCGTCAAGCCGACCGTCGTCACCGACGTCGGCCAGGACGCCGAGATCGTCCAGCGGGAGGTCTTCGGCCCGGTCGTCAGCGTGCAGCGCTTCGCCGAGGACGACGAGGCCATCGCCTGGGCGAACGACGTCCGCTACGGCCTCGCCTCGTCCGTCTGGACTCGTGACGTCGGCCGCGCGCTCAACGCGGCCCGCAAGCTCCAGTTCGGCACGGTCTGGATCAACGACCACATTCCGCTCGTCCAGGAGATGCCGCACGGCGGCTACAAGGAGTCGGGCTACGGCAAGGACCTCTCGGTCTACTCGCTCGAGGACTACACCCAGATCAAGCACGTCATGGCGAAGATCGACTAGGCCCAGCCGACGAGCATGGCCACCGTCGTTGCGGATCCCTCGCCGCCCGGCGAGCAGAAGGGTCTGAAAGCGAACGCGATCGGGTTCCTCGACGCCCTTGTCATCGGAATCGCGGAGGTGAAGGATGGCCGTTGAGGAGCAGGCGGAGGCCGCGAGCGAGACCGCGACGCCGGCCGCCGACATCCGCCTCGAGTCGGTCACGAAGCGCTTTGACGACGTGGTCGCCGTCGACGAGCTCTCGCTTGAGATCCCGCACGGGAGCTTCTTCGCCCTGCTCGGCCCCTCCGGCTGCGGGAAGACGACGACCCTGAGGATGATCGGCGGCTTCGAGGAGCCCACCGCCGGCACGATCTACCTCGGCGACCGCGACGTGACGGGCCTGCCCCCGTACAAGCGCGACGTCAACACTGTCTTCCAGAGCTACGCCCTCTTCCCGCACCTGACGATCTTCGACAACGTCGCCTTCGGGCTCCGGCGGCGGGGCGTCAAGGGCGGGGAGCTGAACGAACGTGTCTCCGAGGCACTCGGGCTCGTCGCCCTGACGGGCCTCGAACGGCGCAAGCCGCGCCAGCTCTCCGGCGGCCAGCAGCAGCGCGTCGCGTTGGCGCGCGCGCTCGTCAACCGCCCTCGCGTCCTCCTGCTCGACGAGCCGCTCGGGGCGCTCGACCTCAAGCTGCGCAAGCAGATGCAGCTCGAGCTGAAGCGCATCCAGCACGAGGTCGGGATCACGTTCGTGCACGTGACGCACGACCAGGAGGAGGCCATGACCATGGCCGACGCGATCGCCGTCATGAGCGCGGGGAAGATCGACCAGCTCGGCACGCCGACGGAGCTCTACGAAAGTCCCCGCACGCCCTTTGTTGCGGGCTTCCTCGGCATCTCGAACCTCCTCGCCGGCACCCTCGAGGGCGAGGGCGCAGTGCGTCTCTCCGACGGCACCGCCGTCCGCGTCCCCGCCGCCGCCGGGCGGAGCGGGGACGTCTCCATCGGCATCCGCCCGGAGAAGGTGCGGCTCGGCGGGCAGGAGGAGAACCGCCTCGCCGGCGAGGTGCGCGAGAGCGCCTACATCGGCGTCTCGACCCAGTACGTCGTCGACACGCGCGCCGGCGCGGTCACGCTCTACGTCCAGAACGCCGAGGCCGGGGCCCCCTCGGTGCGTCCGGGCGACCAGGTAACGCTCAGCTGGAGCCCCGAGGCGACCTTCGTTGTGGAATCACAGGAGGAGAAGGAAGCATGACCCAGCCCTTCAAGGGAATCTACGACCCCATCACCCGCAGGCAGCTGCTGCGCCGAGCCGCCGCGGGCGGCGCCACGTTGTCCCTACCCGCCCTCCTGGCGGCCTGCGGTGGCGGGGGCGGCATCGAGGGCCAGCAGGCCGACACGGGGGCGGAGGCGACCACGGTCGAGCAGGTGCTCGCCGATGAGATCACCGTCTCGAACTGGCCCTTCTACATCGACCAGAACGACGACGCGAGCACCTTTCCGACGCTCGATCAGTTCACCGAGGAGACTGGGGTCAAGGTCAAGTACCTCGAGGACATCAACTCGAACGAGGAGTTCTTCGGGAAGATCCAGGCGCCGCTCTCGCGGGG
>JAIBJN010000092.1 GCA_020029595.1 Actinomycetota bacterium
GGCTACCAGAACATCGTCAAGGCCGTCAGCGCGGCCGCGGCCGAGGTCTGAGGAGGCGAGATGGCAGTCACCGAGAAAGCCGCGGGCGCCTACATCGGGTCGCCGGTCCTCCGCAAGGAGGATCAGAAGCTCCTCACGGGCCAGTCCCGCTACATCGACGACCTCACGCTCCCCGGCATGGTCTGGGCGTCGGTCGTTCGCAGCCCGTTCGCGCACGCGACGATCAAGAGCGTGGACGTCTCGAAGGCCCGCGAGGCCGAGGGCTTCGTCGCCGCCTTCACGGGCGCCGACCTCGCCGACGACTGGGCCGCGACGCTCCCGTGCGTCTGGCTCGTCACGGAGGACACGAAGCAGCCGATGCACAGGCCGCTCGCCACGGACAAGGCGCGCTACCAGGGTGACGGCGTCGCCGTCGTCCTCGCCGAGACCCGCGCGCAGGCCAAGGACGCCGCCGAGCTCGTCGAGGTGGACTACGACCCGCTCCCGGCGGTCATCGACCCGGAGGAGGCGCTCGCCGACGGCGCGCCGATCCTCCACGAGGAGTTCGGGACGAACCACTGCTTCACGTGGAGGCTCGAGGGCGGCGACGTCGACGGCGTCTTCGGGAGCGCTCCGGTCACGGTCAAGGAGCGCTACCGGCAGCAGCGGCTGATCCCCAACGCGATCGAGCCGCGCGGCGTCATCGCGCAGTACCTCCCCGCGCAGGACGAGTACACGCTCTGGTCGGCGACCCAGATCCCGCACATCCTCCGCTTCTGGCTCGCCATCGTCCTGGGCGTCCCCGAGGCGCGCCTGCGCGTCGTCGCACCCGACGTCGGCGGCGGCTTCGGCTCGAAGCTGAACGTCTATGCCGAGGAGGCGCTCTCGCTCGCCCTCGCCAAGCGCGTCGGCCGGCCCGTGAAGTGGACGGAAGAGCGCTCCGAGGGCTACCTCGCCACCATCCACGGCCGCGACCATTGGCAGGAGATGGAGTACGCCGCCGACGAGGACGGCAAGATCCGCGGCGTCCGCGCCAGGCTCGTGGTCGGGCTGGGCGCCTACCTCCAGCTCGTCACCGCGGGCACGCCGATCCTCGGTGGCTGGCTCTACGGCGGCCCCTACGACGTCGAGGCCTACTCGCTCGAGGTCGTGGGCGCGTTCACGACGGCGACGCCCACGGACGCCTACCGCGGCGCCGGTCGCCCGGAGGCGACGTACCTGATCGAACGCACCGTCGACGCGCTCGCGCGGAAGCTCGACATGGACCCGGTGGAGATCCGGCGCAAGAACTTCATCAGGGAGTTCCCGAAGACGCTCGCCTCCGGGCTCACCATCGACTCCGGCGACTTCGAGGGCGCGCTCGACCGGGCGCTCGAGATGGTCGGCTACGACGCCGTCCGCCGCGAGCAGGAGGAGCGGCGCCAGCGCGGAGACACGAAGCAGCTCGGGATCGGGCTCTCCACCTACACGGAGATGTGCGGCCTCGCGCCGTCCCGCATCCTCGGCGCCATCCTCTACGCGGCCGGCGGCTGGGACGCAGCCACGATCCGCTGCCTCCCCACCGGGAGCGTCCAGGTCTTCATCGGTACCTCCCCGCACGGGCAGGGCCACGTGACGACCTTCTCGCAGATCGTCGCCGACCGGCTCGGCGTCTCGATTGACCAGGTCGAGGTGATCCACGGAGACACGTCGGCGATGCAGCTCGGGCTCGACACGTACGGGAGCCGGAGCCTCGCGGTCGGCGGCGTCGCGCTTTGGAACGCGGCCGAGAAGGTGATCGAGAAGGCCCGCGGCATCGTCGCGCACAAGCTCGAGGTGTCCCCGGACGACCTCTCCTACGACGGCGGCAGGTTCACGGTGGCCGGCACCGACAAGGCGATGGCGGTGCAGGACGCCGCGCTCCACGCCTTCACCGCCCACGACCTGCCGGACGGGATGGAGCCCGGCCTCGAGGCGACGTTCGTCTACGACCCGCCCAACTTCAGCTGGCCAGGCGGCGCCCACATCGCCGTCGTCGAGGTGGACACGGAGACCGGGGCCGTCGACCTCCGCCGCTACATCGCGGTGGACGAGATCGGCAACGTGATCAACCCGATGGTCGTCGACGGCCAGGTGCACGGCGGCGTCACGCAGGGGATCGCGCAGGCGCTCTGGGAGGAGGCCATCTACGACGACGACGGCAACCTGACGACGGGCTCGATGATCAGCTACCTCGTGCCGAGCGCGGCGGAGACGATTGACTACGAGCTCGACCGGGTCAACGCGCCGAGCCCGACGAATCCGCTGGGCGTCAAGGGCGTGGGGGAGACGGGCACGATCGCCTCGACGGCGGCGGTCATGAACGCGGTCGTCGACGCGCTCTCCCCGTACGGGGTCACGGACGTGGAGATGCCCGCCAAGCCCGAGCGAGTCTGGCGCGCGATCCAGGAAGGAGGCGCATCGTGATCCCTGCCAAGTTCGACTACGAGGTAGCCGAATCCGTCGACTACGCGATCGAGCTGCTCGGCTCGGGCAAGGACGCGAAGCTCCTCGCCGGCGGCCACTCGCTCCTCCCGCTCATGCGGCTCCGGCTCGCCCGGCCTGAGCTCCTCGTCGACATCGGGCGCCTCGGCGACCTCTCCTACGTGCGGGAGGACGGCGACGCAATCGCGATCGGAGCGCTCACGCGCTATGCGGATCTCGCGGCCGACGAGCTCCTCGCGGCGGAGTGCCCGATCGTCGCGCACACGTCGGGCCTCGTCGGCGACCCGCAGGTGCGCCACCGCGGGACGATCGGCGGCTCGGTCGCCCACGCAGATCCGGCCTCCGACATCCCGACCGTGCTCGTCGCGCTCGAGGCCGAGCTCGTCGCGCGCGGGCACGGGGGCGAGCGGCGGCTCCCCGTCGCGGAGAGCTTCGCCGGCTTCCTGGAGACGGCCCTCGGGCCGCAGGAGGTGCTGACGGAGATCCGGGTCCCCAAGACCGGGAGCGCGGGCTGGTCGTACGTGAAGTTCAACCGGCGGGCGCAGGACTGGGCGACCGTCGCGGTCGCGGCGGTGCGGGAGAACGGCGGTGCCCGCGTCGCGCTCACGAACATGGGTGCGACGACTCTCCGCGCGAGCGGGGTCGAGGAGGCGCTTTCCTCGGGCTCCGACCCGGCGACGGCGGCCGAGCGGGCCGCCGAGGGCACGAGCCCGCCGAGCGACCACAATGGCAGCGCCGAGTACCGCGAGCACCTGGCGCGCGTCCTCACGCGGAGGGCGCTCGAGGAGGCGCTGGCCTAGGCGGAGCGAACATGCAGGGGGCCATGCCCCCAGAGCCGACGTATTTCGTCCAGATCGCCGAACCGGAGGAGCCGGAGCGGTGGCACACGGTCGCGCGCGTCGAGGGTCACGAGCTCGCGGACGAGGTCGTCCGGCTCGCGCAGGGCTCCTACATGCGCACGACCGTCATCTCCCACTACCTCGCGCGCGCAGTCTCCCGCTCGCAGCTCCGGCGCGAGAAGCGGCTCGCCCACGCGGAATGGGAGCTGGGCATGGGCGAGCATCGCCACTACGGCCGCGCGTTGGTCGAGAAGGCGCAGACGAACCTGACCCATCGCCACCCCAGTCTCGACGTTTGAGGGGTCGTGGCGCCGCCCGGCGGCGCCGACACTTGAGGGACGGGAATGCACAGGGGACTCCTCAGGACTGCGGTGCTCACGCTCCTCTGCGCCGCGCTCGGGCTCGCCGGGAGCATCGTCGCGCTCAGGGCTGCGGCCCCTGAGTCGCGCGCGGTCACGCTAGGTGCCGTCGACGTCCACGTCGTGCCCGCGCGGAGCGGTGAAGTCGATGTCTACGTCCCGGTGGTCGACTGGGGCGTCCGCGCCGAGCCGTACACCGCGCCGCTCGCGGTCGAGCTCGAGTTCCGCTCGCTCGACCGAAACGCGGCGCTGGCGGCGCTGCGCTCGGGGGGGAGCGCCGATGCGAGCCTCGCCGTCCTCGAGGGCGAGCTCCGCGACGCCGTCTCCGACGGCCTGCGGCGCGCGGCGGCGTTCACGCTGCTCGGCGGGCTCGTCGGCGGTCTCCTCGGCGGCGCGGTGATCGCGGTCTTCAGCCGTCGCCGCTGGCTCCTCCTCGGTCCCGCGACCGCGCTCGCCGTCACCTTCGCCGCGGTCGCGCTCACAGGCGCCGGCGTGAGCCGCTTCGACTACTCGAAGCTCCGCGAGCCGACCTTCTACGCCCACGGCGAGGAGCTTCCGCGCCTGCTCGAGTTCTCGGAGCGCCTGCTCGCGGCCGGGGAGGGCTACGAGGACTCCTACGGCGAGGCCGTCGCCGGGCTCACGCGTCTGATCGCCGTCGCCGGCGAGCGCGGCCCCGAGCCGGCGCCGATTGACCGCTCGGTCGTGGTCGCCTCAGACCTCCATTCGAACGGCTTCGTGCTCCCCGCGCTGGAGGGCTTCACGCGGGGGAAGACGGTCTTCCTCGTCGGCGACCTCACGCAGCGCGGGACGGAGTACGAGGCCGGGATCGTCGCGGGCGTCGCGCAACTCGGATCGCCCGTCGTGGCCGTCTCCGGGAACCACGACTCGCGCCCGCTCATGCTCGCCGCGGCCCGTGCCGGCGTCGTCGTCCTCACGCGGAGCGGGCGCCTGCTGCCGGACGGGACGACCGACGGCGAGGCCGTCGCCTCGGTCGCCGGACTGCGGGTGGCCGGCTGGGACGACCCGGCGGAGACCGCCGGGGGATCGTTCGCCGGGCACCTGCTCGAGCTGAAGGAGCAGGCGTTCCTGGACGCCCGGCAACAGTTCCTCGACTGGTTCGCGGGCCTGCCCGAGCGCCCGGACGTCGTGCTCGTCCACCGCTACGGCTTCGCGCACGCGCTCCTCGAGGAGCTCGAGGCCGAGGGCGGCGAGCCCGTGCTCGTCCTCACCGGGCACGACCATCGCCAGCGCGTCGAGCCTCTAGGCCCACACGTTCTCGTCGACGGGGGTACGGTCGGAGCGGGCGGCGCCTTCGGCGTCGGTCACCAGCTGTCGGGCTTCGCGCTCGTCCATCTCGACACGGACGAGCTTGCCCGAGCGGTCGACCTCGTCGAGGTCGAGCCCGCCTCGGGCGCCGCGAGCGCCCACCGGGTCGTGCTCCCCACGCCCGCGCCCGTCGAGGGCGAGGCCGGCGGCTCCTAGACCCGCCAGAGTCCGCCAAGTAACACACTGTTACTTGGGGGGTGCGTCGGAAGCCCCGACCAGGCAGTCTGACCCCTTGATTAACTTGCACGTGTGGAGGTTCTGACTCCGCGATCGCTCGAGGAGGCCCTCGGGCTCAAGGCCGAGCGGCCCGACGCCGTGCCCATCCAGGGTGGGACCGACCTGATGGTCGAACTCAACTTCGACCGCTCGCGCCCGGACGCGATCCTGAACCTGAACGAGGTGGCCGAGCTGCGCGGCTTCGCGCGCGAGAACGGGGCGCTCCGGCTCGGCTCGGGCCTCACGTACACCGAGGTGATGGAGGAGGAGCTCGCCGGTCTCCTGCCGGCGCTGGCAGAGGCCTCGCGGACGGTCGGCTCCCCCCAGATTCGAAACCGCGGCACGATCGGCGGGAACCTTGGGACCGCCTCCCCGGCCGGAGACGCGCTGCCGCCGCTCCTCGTCGAGGCCGCGGAGGTGGAGGTGGCGAGCGCGCGCGGGCCGCGGACGTTGCCGCTCGCCGAGTTCCTGGTCGGTCCGAAGCGAAACGCGCTCGCCGAGGACGAGCTGGTCGTCGCGGTGCGGGTGACGCCGTCAGGAAGCCGGCAGACGTTCATGAAGGTCGGGCCGCGGAACGCGATGGTGATCGCCGTCTGCTCCCTCGCGCTCGCCGTCGACCGGGAGCGGGAGGAGATCAGGGCCGCGTACGGCTCCGCCGGGCCGGTGCCGGCGCTCGTGACGGCGCCGCTCGGCGAGCGCGAGCAGTTTCCGGAGCGAGTGGCCGCCGCGGCGAGTCCGATCGACGACGTCCGTGGGACGGCGGCTTACAGGCGCCACGCGCTGCGGGTGCTGACCGCGCGGGCGCTGGAGCGGGTGCTGACGTGAAGATCGAGCTGACGATCAACGGCGAGCGGCGCGAGGCCGACGTCTGGGAAGGCGAAAGCCTCCTCTTCACGCTGCGCGAGCACCTCGGGCTGCCGGGGTCGAAGAACGCGTGCGAGCAGGGCGAGTGCGGCTCGTGCTCGGTGCTCCTCGACGGGCGGCTCGTGTGCGCCTGCCTCGTCCTCGCCGCGCAGGCGGACGGGCACGAGGTCGTGACGGTGGAGGGCCTGGGGGAGGACGGGCAGCTCCACCGGGTGCAGCAGGCGTTCGTCGACGCGGGGGCGGTGCAATGCGGGTTCTGCACGCCGGGTCTCGTCGTGGCGACCGCCGCGCTGCTCGAGCGGAGCCCCGAGCCGACGGACGACGAGATCCGCGAGGCGCTCTCAGGCAATCTCTGCCGCTGCACCGGCTACCAGAAGATCTTCGACGCCGTGCGGGCAGCCGCGGGAGCCACCTCATGAGGGGCCACCCCATGCCACCACCCGCTTCCGAGCGTAGCGCCAAAGTCCGCACCGGTGGCGCACGGATTGCGCCAAGACCGCAACGATCCAGGAACCAATGAGCACGCCCGCGCCGGCGCACGCCCGCAAGCTCGAGCTCGGCCGCGTCGGCGAGACCGTCCGCCGCGTCGACGCCGTCCCCAAGGTGGCGGGCGAGTTCGCGTACTCGAGCGATCTCTTCGACGCCAACATGCTCTGGGGTCACACCGTCCGGAGCCCGCACGCCCACGCGCTCGTCCACGGCATCGACACCGCCAGGGCGCTCGGCATGCCCGGCGTCCACGCCGTCCTCACCCACGAGGACGTCCCCGGGGAGAAGCGCTACGGGCTCGAGTTCCGCGACCAGCCGGTGCTTGCGTTCGAGCGCGTCCGCTACTTCGGGGAGCCGGTCGCGGTCGTCGCCGCCGAGCATCCCGAGCAGGCGCGTCGCGCCGCCGAGCAAGTGCGCGTCGAGTACGAGGCGCTCGAGCCGATCACCGACCCCGAGACCGCCACCGAGCGGGAGCCGATCCACCCCCAGCGCTGGACGGACGGCCACGGCTACCACGAGGATCCGCGTCCGAATGTCGTCCGCACGATCGTTATCCGTCACGGCGACCCGGACGCCGAGGCCGACGTCACCGTCGAGGGGACGTACGAGCTCGGCATCCAGGACCAGGCGTTTCTCGGCCCCGAGTCCGGCCTGGCCGTCCCGGACGGTGAGGGCGGCGTCGACATCTACGTCGCCACGCAATGGCTCCACGTCGACCGCGACCAGGTCGCCCCCTGCCTCGGCCTCACCCCGAACCGCGTCCGCATCCACCTCGCCGGCGTCGGCGGCGCCTTCGGCGGCCGTGAGGACCTCTCCATGCAAATCCACGGCGCGATGCTCGCGCTGCACACGAACCGCCCGGTCAAGTTCGTCTACAGCCGCGAGGAGTCGTTCGTCGGCCATATCCACCGACATCCGGCGCGCATCTGGATGCAGCACGGCGCGAGCCGCGACGGGATGCTCGTCTCGGTCCGCGCGCGCATCCTCCTCGACGGCGGCGCCTACGCCTCGAGCTCGACGGCTGTCATCTCGAACGCCGCCTCCTTCGCCTGCGGCCCGTACGCCGTCCCGAATGCCCTGATCGAGGCGACCGGCGTCTACACGAACAACCCGCCCTGCGGCGCCATGCGCGGTTTCGGCTCCGTGCAGTCCTGCTTCGCGCACGAGGCGCAGATGGACAAGCTCGCCCACGCGCTCGAGCTCGGCCGCGTTGAGCTGCGCCTGCGGAACGCGCTCGCGCCGGGGGACGTGCTCCCGACCGGCCAGGTGATCGCGGGCTCGTTGCCCGTCGCCGAGGTGATCCGCCGCTGCGCGGACATCCCCATCCCGGAGCCCGAGGAGCTGCCGCGAGACCCCATCCGCCTCCCCGGCGGAGCGGGCAACACGACCCGCGGCGAGGGCGTCCGCCGGGGCGTCGGCTTCGCGGTCGGGTTCAAGAACATCTGCTACTCGGAGGGCTTCTGCCGCGAGGTCAGAAACGAGCTCGAGCGCCGCGGCGGCTCACTCGAGCCCGGGGAGGAGATCAGCGTCGAGCGCGTCTACCGCCACACGCGCACGTATCCGCTCGACCCCGAGACCGGCCAGGTCGTCGGCGGCGAGCGCGCGCACGTGGCGTTTGCCTGCTCGGCCATGCGGGTCGTCGCAGAGGTGGACGTCGACCTCGGCCTCACGCGCGTCGTGTGGATCGCGACCGCGCAGGACGTCGGCAAGGCGCTCAACCCGCAGGCCGTCTTCGGGCAGATCGAGGGCGGGACCGCGCAGGGCCTCGG
>JAIBJN010000131.1 GCA_020029595.1 Actinomycetota bacterium
GTCGCCCGATACGAGCTTCAGAGCTCGATCTGCTGGAGGTCGGCGGCGACGGCACATCGCCAGCCGAGATGTTGCTCGATCACGGCCCGAAGGGCGGCGGCGGCCGCGGGCTCGCCGTGAACGCAATAGGTCATCGCCGGCGGGCGAGTGAACCCGCGAAGCCAACGGATGATCTCTCCCTGATCCGCGTGAGCAGACAGAGCGTCCGTGGCCATGATGGTCGCCCGCACCGAAACCTCTTCGCCAAAGATTCTGAGCCGGGCGGCGCCGTCGCGGAGCAGTCGGCCTCGGGTGCCGGCGGCCTGATACCCGACGAAGAGCACCGTCGTCCGCTCGTCGGCAAGACGATGGCGGAGGTGGTGGAGAATCCGGCCCCCCGTCGCCATGCCGCTGCCCGCGATGATGATGCCCGGCCCATCGACACCGTTCAGCTTCTTGGAGTCGTCGGCCGTCGGGCACAGATGAAAGCGCGACGGCACGAACGGCCGCTTGCCCTCGGCGGTGATCTGGGTCGTCGCCGGGTCGTGCTCCTCGGGGTGACGCTGGTAGATCGCAGTGGACTCGATCCCCATCGGGCTGTCGAGGTATACCGGCAGACGCGGGATGCGACCCGCCTCCTCGAGCTCTCGCAGGACGTACAGAAGATCCTGAGTGCGACCGATGGCGAAGGCAGGGACGAGCAGCCATCCCCGGACGTCGGCCGCGCGCTGCACCGCCTGCGTGATGACTGGCGTCGCGTCACCGGCCGGATGCAGCCGGTCGCCGTAGGTGGATTCGACCAGCAGCGTGTCGGCGCTCGCGACCGCGACGGGGTCGCGCATGATCGGCACGTCGTAGCGGCCGAGGTCGCCGGAGTACACGAGCCGCCGCCCGGATGCGACAACCTCGACGGTCGAGGCGCCGAGGATGTGGCCGGACATCCGGAAGCGGGCGTCGACGTGTCGCGCCGGTGAGAACGGCTGGTCAAACGCCACGGGCTTGACGAGGCGGAGCGCGCGCTCGGCGTCGGCGACGGTGAACAGGGGAAGCGCCGGGCGGTGCCGGGTCGCCCCGTTGCGGTTCCTGAAGTCCGCCTCCTCCTCCTGCAGCCGTGCGGCATCAGGCAGCAAGATCTTGAGCAGGTCGGCCGTGCCCGGAGAGCAGAAGATGGGGCCCTCGAACCCGTCGCGGACGAGACGCGGCAGGTATCCGGAGTGGTCGATGTGGGCGTGCGAGAGAAGCACGGCCGCGAGGGTTTCCGGCCGCACGGGGGGCGCCTCCCAGTTGCGGGCTCGGAGCTCCCGCAGCCCCTGGAACATCCCGCACTCGAGCAGAAGACGAGCCCCATCGGTGGCGACGAGGAACTTCGCGCCCGTGACGGTCCCGGCGGCGCCGAGGAACGTGAGCGCGGCGGTCATTCGGACCCCAGCTCGGCGGGAGCTCCCGCCGGGAACTCGAACGCCTCGACCGAAGCGCCGTCACATCCCGACGCGACGAGCCGCGGGATCTCGAGGCGTGCCTCGGCCGCGCCAACCTCATGCTCCGACATCCGCGTCGCCGGGTGTTTCGGGACGAACAGCGTGCAGCAGTCGGCATCCGGCTCGACCGAGATCTCGAACGTCCCGAGCCGGCGCGCCTCCTCGGTGATCTCCAGCTTGTCCATGCCGATCAGGGGCCTCAGAATCGGCATCCCGGCGGCCTCGTCGATCCGCGCGATGTTCGCGAGGGTCTGCGACGCTACCTGTCCGAGACTCTCCCCCGTCGTCAACGCCGCCGCCCCATGCTTTCGTGCCAGCGCCTCGGCGATCCGTACCATGAGCCGGCGGTAGACGACGACTCGGGCTGGAGGCGGGACGGTGAGCACGACCTCGCGCTGGATCTCGCCGAAGGGCACCAGGACGAGCTTCGAGTCGTACTGCCACTGGGTCAACAACCCGACCAGGGCGCGGGCCTTGGCCTGAGAGGTCGGCGGCAGGTACGGCACACTGTGGAAGTGCACGAAGACAACGCGGCAGCCGCGCTTCATCATCCGCCAGGCCGCGACCGGGGAGTCGATCCCGCCCGAGAGCAGGGTCGCCACCGTGCCGCTCGCGCCCACGGGCAGTCCTCCCGGGCCGGCGACGGGGTCGACGTACACGAACGTCTCGGCGGGCATCACCTCGACGTGGATCTCGAGCTCCGGGTGGCGCAGGTCGACGCGCGAGGCGACGCGCTCGAGGACGAACGCGCCGAGCTCGCGGTTCAGCTCCACGCTCGTCATCGGGTACGTCTTGAACGCCCGGCGAGCGGTGATCCGGAACGATGCGAAGCTCCGTTCCTCGATCATCCTCGCGACGACCGCCTTCATCGCGTCGACGGTCGAGACGACACGATAGGCGAGCGCAACGCTCGCGACCCCGCACACGCGACGCACCCGATCACGGACCGCCGCGGGATCGGGGTGATCCTCGAGGTCGAGCAGCAAACGACCCGAGACCTGCCGCAGCTTCACCGGCGCCAGATCCGACGTTGCGCGCCGGAGATTTCGTGCGAGATGGCGCAGGAAGAGCGGCCGGTTACCCCGCTTGAGACCGAGCTCGTGGTAATGCACGAGCCCGATGGGTCGCAGCCTGGCCATGTCAGCGGAGCTTGGCGACGAGGGCGCGGGCGCGCTCGAGCTCGTCCGGGGTATTCACGTTCATGAAGGCGACCGCCGGGTCACGGAACCGAGCCACATCGGTCTCGGGGATCTCGACGACACGCACACGGTCGAAGAACCCCACGATCCTGAGCTGCCCGGCCAGCAGCCGTTCCTCGATGTGCGGAAGGCACGGCTTCCCGTACGCGGCGTGCATGGTCTCGAGCTGGCTGCCGACGCGCGGAATGACGACGTCGCCCTGGCCGGCACGCGCGACGACCAGCCTGACGACTTCGGGGTGAAGGAACGGCATGTCGCAAGCGACCGTGAATGCCACCTCGCCCGCGGCAGCCTTGAGGCCCGAGTAGATCCCGCCGAGCGAGCCGTGGTCCGGATAGACGTCCGCGACCGTGGGCAGCCCGAGAAAGGTGTAGAGCTCCGGGGTGCCGGTCACGATCAGGA
>JAIBJN010000001.1 GCA_020029595.1 Actinomycetota bacterium
GCTCGGCCCTGCACTGCCTCGAGATCCCGGGGCCGCAGCTCGAGGCGTTCCTCCTGCAGTACCCGCACGTCATGTACCGGATGCTCCAGACGGTCACACGCCGCCTCCGGGACCTCCTCGAGTAGGTGCCCGCGGTCCGGGAGGAGGGGCCGTTTCCGCCCGGGGACTACCCCGTCGTCGTCGTCGGGAGCGGGCCCGGAGGCTTGCAGGCAAGCTACTGCCTCTCGCGCCTCGGGGTCGAGCACGCGGTTCTCTCGCAGGACGATACGCCGGGGGGCATGTTTCGCCTCTATCCGATCTTCCAGCGGCTCCTCTCCTGGTCGAAGCCGGACGCCCCAGCGGAGCCCGGCACGCGCGCCTTCGAGTGGTACGACCACAACAGCCTCGTCGCGGACGAGCGGGAGCACCAGGCGCTCGTGCCGGCAGTCATGGACCGGGCCTTCATGGTTCCCTCCCGCGAGGAGATGGAGCGCGGTCTGGCCACGTTTGCCGCGCGAGTCCCCCTCGACGTCCGCTACGGCTGCCGCTGGGAGGCGACGCGGCGCGAGGACGACGGTCGGCTCGTGCTCGCGACCTCGGGCGGCGAGTACCGCTGCAGGGCGGCCGTCGTCGCCGTGGGCGTGACGACGCCGTGGCGCTCGCCCATCCCGGGCATCGAGCAGGTCCCGCACTACGTGGACTGCAGGCAGCCTCCCGAGTACCGCGGCCGGCGCGTCTTCGTCATCGGGAAACGCAACTCGGGCTTCGAGATCGCCGACGGCCTCCTCCCGTGGGCGCGACAGGTGATCCTCGGCTCGCCGCGACCTGTACAGACGGCGGTGATCGCGCAGGCGACCGTCCGCGTTCGCTACCTCCAACCGTACGAGGACCACGGCCTGGGGGGCGGCACGCTCGCGCTCGATCTCGCCGTCGAGCGCATCGAGCGGCTCGAGTCCGGCTGGCGCATCGTCGGCAACGGGACGACGTGGCCCGGCGCGATCGACCTCGAGGTCGACGACGTCATCGCGGCCACCGGCTTCTCGACCTCACTGCTCGACCTCGAGGAGCTCGGAGTGCGCACGGTCGCGCAGGGCAGGATTCCGGCGCTGACACCGTTCTGGGAGAGCGAGCGGGGCTCGGGCATCTACTTCGCCGGCAATGCGACGCAGGGCGCCGCCGGGCTCCGCAAGCACGGCGTCGGCGCCTCCTCGGCGGCCGTGCACGGGTTCCGCTACAACGCCAGGGTGATGGCGCGCCACCTCGCCGAGACGCACCTCGGGATCGCGCCGCCGCGCGAGCGGGTGGAGCCGGACCGCCTCGCGCCCTATCTGCTCGAGGAGCTGACGACGGCGCCCGAGCTCTGGGCGCAGAAGTCCTACCTCGCCCGCGCGGTGTACGGCGAGGGGGAGAGCGAGATCGCGCCGCTCGCCGGCTTCCTCGACGAGAGCGGTCCGGACGCGGTCGCCGTCGCCGTGGAGACGAACGCCGCCGGTGACATCTACCCGGCCGTCTACGTCCGGCGGGACGGGAAGATCGCCGAGCGCCTGCTCCCGCCCCACCAGCTGAACGACTTCCGCGGCCCCGAGTACGAGCGCGAGCTTCGCGCGGCGCTGTGAGGCGCGCCGGCCTCACGGCCGTCATCCTCGCCGTCCCGCTCACGGGCTTGTTCCTCCTGCTCGGCGTCCCCCGCCTCGACGTGACCTGGGAGCACCACCCCTCCCACTTCTGGCTCGTGCTCGCCTCGGCCCTCCTCAGCTTCCTCCTCGGCTTCCTCATGGCCGAGGCGGCCGCACGGCGCGGAGACGCCCGCATCCTCCTCGTCGCGCTCGCGTTCCTCTCCAGCTCGGGGTTCCTCGCCCTCCACGCCCTCGCCACGCCGGGCGTCCTCCTCGCCGGGAAGAACGCCGGCTTCCAGATCGCCTCGGCGATCGGGCTCCTGATCGCAGCCGGCTTCGCAGCCGCCTCGGCGCTCCCGCTCGGATCCGCAGGGGCGGAGGCGGTCGTCGGCAGACGTCGGCTCCTCCTCGCCTCGGTCGGAGCCGCGCTCGCGATCTGGGCGGTCCTCGCCCTCGCAGCGCTCCCGCCGCTCGACGAGCCGATTACGCCCGAGGCCGCGCGCGGACCGCTCCTCGTTCTCTGGGGCCTCGGGGTCCTGTTCTACGGCTACGCCGCCTACCGTTATGGGCGCCTCTACGCGCTGCGGAGGTCGCCGGTCGCGCTCTCGGTCACTGCCGCCTGGGTGCTCCTCGCGGAGGCGATGCTCGCCATTGCAGTCTCCCGCAACTGGCAGCTCACCTGGTGGGAGTGGCACCTGCTCATGCTCCTCGCGTTCGCGCTCGTCGCCCGCAGCGTCTGGACCGAGTGGAAGCGCGAAGGCTCGAGCGCCGAGGTCTTCGCCGACCTCTACGAGGAGCGGACGCTGGGCCGCCGGGAGGAGGTGAGCGTCCTCTTCGCCGACCTGCAGGGCTACACGGCGTTCGCGGAGCGGGCCTCGGCCGCGGAGGCGCGAGCGATGCTCGACGAGTACTTCTCGGCGATCGCCCCGGTCGTCGAGCGGGAGGGAGGCCAGGTCGTCCAGACCGTAGGCGACGAGATCTTCGCCGTCTTCCAGGCGGAGGGCCACGAGCGGCGGGCCGCGCGCGCCGGCCTCGGGATCCAGGACGTGACGGGAAGCGTCGCCGCCCGCCATCCCGGCTGGCCGCGCTTCCGCGTAGGCGTCAACTCCGGCGAGGCCCACGTCGGGCTCGTGCAGGCGCCGGGAGCCAGGGCGTTCACGCCGACGGGAGACGTCGTCAACACGGGCTCTCGCCTCGAGGGACAGGCCCGTGCGGGCGAGGTCGTGATCGCCGAGACGACCCGGGCGGCGCTGGGCGACGGTGCTGTCGTCGAGGATCTCGGCGCGGTCCCCGTCAAGGGGAAGGAGCGCCGCGTGCGCGCCTTTGCCCTACGCTCGCTGGCCGCGGGCGGGGGCGAGCGCGACGAGCGCCTGGAGGACGAGCACTCCGAAGGCGAGCGCTAAGGCGCCGCTCGCCGTCGACGGCACGACGCCTTCCGGCACGACGGGAGCGCGGGCGGCCGCTCCCAGGACGATCGCCAGGACGAGCACCGTCGCGAGCATCGCCTGCACGCGGCCGAGCGTGTCCCCGTTCCCGCCGTTGGCGGCGTCGACTACACGGCCGAAGCAGATGAGGCCCGCGATTGCCGTCACCGGGACGCCCAGGACGAGGAGGTAGAAAGAGGCCGCAGCGTGACCGAGGGCGTCCGAGACGGCGACGGCGAGGAGGAGGGCTCCGGCCAGCTCCACGGCCATCGCGCCGGCGCCGCTCCTGGTCTCCCACATGAGGCGTCGGATTCGATGCCCGGCCCCGTTCTCCTCCGTTACGCTGACCCGGAGCAACCACGAGGAGGCTGAATGGCGGAAACGGCGGTCACCTGGCTGGGCCACTCGGCCTTCCGGATCGACACGCCGGGGGGCAAGCGGATCTACGTCGATCCTTGGCTCGAGAACCCGAACTGCCCCGAGGAAGAGCGGACGCCCGAGCGCGTCGACCTGATCGCGCTCACGCACGGCCACGACGACCACGTCGGCCAGACCGTCGGGCTCGCACAGCGGTTCGGCTGCCCGGTGCTCGGGGTCGTGGAGCTGCGCGGTTGGCTTTCGACTCAGGGCCTGCCGGAAGAGATGACCGAGGCGGCCAACAAGGGCGGCACGGTGGAGACACACGGTGTCAAGGTCACGTTCACCGACGCGAAGCACTCGAGCAGCACGTTCCAGGACGGGAGCTTCCTCTACCTGGGGGAGCCGGCCGGGATCGTCCTCGAGGTCGAGAGCGGGACGAAGATCTACTTCGCCGGCGACACGTGCGTCTTCGGCGACATGCAGCTCATCGGCCGAATCTACCGGCCGGACGTCGCGGTGCTCCCGATCGGCGGCCACTACACGATGGACCCCCGCGAGGCGGCCGTCGCGCTCGAGCTCCTCGGCGTCGGGCGCTGCATCCCGTGCCACTACGGGACGTTCCCGCTCCTGGCCGGGACCCCTGACGAGTGCCGGAGCTTCCTGACGACGGCGTGCGAGATCGTCGCGCCCGAGCCCGGCGGAACAGTGACCGTCTAGTCGTGGCGGTCCGCGAGCGCTGGTTCGGAGCGACCGGGCGGCGGGTCCCGGAAATCGCCGTCGAGGGGGAGGACGAGATCCCGCTCGAGGAGGCGCTCGTCCTCGACGACGTCGCCGACCTCGAGCGGCTGCGCGAGGCCCATGCCAGCGGGACGCCCGTCGTCGTGCGGGCCGCGGACGCGGAAGGGGTGACGCGCGCCCTCGCACGCCCCGAGGTCGCCTGCGTCTTCGTTCCGGCCGACCGCCGCGACCTCCGCGACCTCGACCTCCGCAAGCTCACGTACGGCCCTTAGCCGCAGCTCGCGTCGCGCATGTTGTCGGCGAACGTCACGCTGTCAGCGCCGCGCAAGCCTCCTCGATGCGCCCTTCGAGGCTGTGGTGTGGCTCCAGGATTACCTCGCCGGTCTGGAGGTCAATCTTCAAGACACCGGTGAATTCGAACGGGATCTGACCGATGATCATGAGGATCGTCGTGCCGTCCTTCTTGACCTGGACGTGGTCCGCCCCGACGTCACGGAACCTGTAGGTGTTGGCCCCCGCCATCGCCGTGAGAGCGATGTTCAAGGTTGTGATCTCGGCCGGCCCCGCCCCGCCGCCTGAGAACGTTCGGACGGCCACGTGCCCCTGCGCGTGCGTCATGACGGGAACGCCACAGGCCTCCGTCAGGAAGTCGTCGGGAAAGGTCTCGTCGACGTCGAGGCGATCAATTGTGGGCTTGCCCGCGGACGCGCCGGGGGCAACGACAGCCGCGACTACCAGGATGCCCGCCAGCCATACGATGACGCCTCGTCTACTCATGCCGCCCCTTTCGAAATCGTGTCGCCAGCCCAGCCGGCGCTTCCCGTGACGCCCGGTCCTACCACGATTGTGACGACGCGGCAACCGCAGACGGCTGTGGCTTGATGCCCGGGGGAGGAAGGAGCGATCACCGTGTCAGCCGGCGCCGTCGCCGGGGAGGCGGACGCCGGCGGCCCGCTCTCTGAACGCCGGCACGGGGTCGGCCTCCGGTCGCGCGACGAGGAGGACCGCGCCGTAGCCCTCGCCGGCGAGCGCGTCCACGAGGAGCTGGAGGCCGACCGCGAGGGCGAAGGCCTTGTGCGCCTGCTCGCCCCCGAAGGGAACGAGCTCCTCCGGTGTGGCGGTCCCGGCGAGCACGTCGCCGTGCGTGACCTTCCCCATGGAGACGTCGGCGACGACCGGGTCTCCTGCCGAGCTCGGGATGGCGATCGCGAGCGGGTTCGTCCCCGCGAGCGGCGGGCCGCCGTCGGGGTGCGCGAGCCGAGCCGGTGAGCTCGCCGTCAGGGCCGCGGCGAGCCCGCCCTCGGCCAGGCGCCGCACCCAGTAGCCGAGGACGCCGGTGGGAAAACACTCGCGGGCGACGACGAGGCGTGCGTGCGGCGGCGGCGAGCCGAGCTGTGCCTCCATAATTGCCGCCAGCGTGAGGTAGCCGAGCGCGCCGCGGCCCTCCCAGCGCTCGTAGCCCTCCTCGGCCAAGACGCGCTCCGGGCGCGCCGAAGGATCGAGGTCGGCCAGCCCCGCGAGCCACTCGACTCGCGCGGTCCCGTGGCTCGGGCGGCCGCGGGCGTCAGCGTCGAGGAAGTGGTCGGCGAGGATCTCCGCCTCGCGCTCCTCGAACCCGAGCGCGCGCAGGCGGCCGGAGGCGTCCTCGGCGCTCAGCTCCGGACGAGGGGGAGCGGCTTCACGATGCCGACGCCCTCTTCGCGACGCGTGGCGGCGACGGTCTCGGCGAGCGACGCGATCGCCCGCGAGACCTCCGCCTCCGGCTCGGCGAGGACGATCGGCTCGCCCTCGTCGGCGAGGGCGCCGAGTCGCGGGTCGAACGGGATCCGGCCGAGGAGCGGCGCCTCCACCTCGGCGGCGAGCGCCTCGCCCCCGCCGGCGCCGAAGAGCTCCTCCCGGGAGCCGTCCTCGCGCGTGAGGTACGCCATGTTCTCGACCACGCCGAGGAGCCGCATGTTCGTCTTCCGGGCCATCTGGGCGGCCCTGACCGCGACCTGCTGGGAGGCGCGGTGCGGCGTCGTGACGACGATCGCCTCCGCGCGCGGAAGCAGCTGCCCGAGCGAGATCGCCACGTCCCCGGTTCCGGGGGGCATGTCCACGACGAGCGTGTCGAGCTCTCCCCAGTGCACGTCCGAGAGGAACTGCTCGAGCGCCCGGTGGAGCATCGGGCCCCGCCACATCACCGGCGTGTTCTCGTCCAGGAAGAACCCGATCGACATCACCTTGAGGTCGCCACGGACCGGTGGGACGATCATCGCCCGCTCGCCGTCGTCGACCGACACGGGCCGCTGGTGAATGCCGAGCATGTGCGGGATCGAGTAGCCGTAGACGTCCGCGTCGAGGACTCCCGTCCTCTGACCGAGCTCCGAAAAGGCAGCGGCGAGGTTAGCCGCGAGCGACGACTTGCCCACGCCGCCCTTCCCACTGGCCACCGCGAGGACGCGAGTCCCAGCGTCGACCGAGATCCCGGGAGTCCGCTCGGAGACACCTCCGCGCAGGCGCGCCGTCAGCGCCGCCTTCTCCTCCGGGCTCATCACGTCGAAGGCGAGCTCGACCTCGTCCACGCCGTCGAGCGGGAGGAGGGCGCGGTCGACCTGTTCCTGGAAGCTCGCGCGGAGCGGGCAGCCGGGCACCGTGAGCGCAATCGTGACGCCGACGCGGGCACCCTCGACGAACACGTCCCGGACCATGTCCAGCTCGATGACGGAGCGACCCAGCTCTGGGTCGATCACGTCTTCGAGGGCGCGAAGGATCTCCTCTCTCGACGCCACGCACCTAGGCTAGCAGCGGCGGCGTGCAAGATTGTGGCCGTGCCCGCCCGGGTCCTGCCGAGGCCGCGCTGAGTGGAGGCGCGCATCCTCCTCGTCGAGGACGATCCCTCCATCCGGGAGACGACGTCGCTCGGCCTGGCCGGCGCCGGGTTCCGCGTCACGACCGCGGCCGACGGCCGTGAGGCGCTCCTGCGGTTCCGGCAGGAGCCCATCGACCTCGTCGTCCTCGACCTCATGCTGCCGGAGCTGGATGGCTACGAGGTCTGCCGCGAGATCCGGCGGACGAGCCGCGTGCCGATCGTGATGCTCTCAGCGCGGAGCGACACGGTCGATGTCGTCGTCGGACTCGAGCTCGGCGCCGACGACTACGTGACGAAGCCGTTCGAGCTCGCCGAGCTCGTCGCGCGTGTGCGCGCGGCCCTCCGGCGCGCGTCCGGCGCGGAAGCCGGTGCGCGCATCGCCGTCGGCGACCTCGAGATCGAACCGGACGGCTTCCAGGCGACGAAGGCCGGACGCGAGCTTGACCTGACCGCCACCGAGTTCCGGCTCCTGCTCGAGCTCGCCCGCCGCCCGGGGCACGTGTTCACGCGGGAGCTCCTGCTCGAGCGCGTGTGGAACTACGAGTACCTCGGCGACTCGCGCCTCGTGGACGTCGCCGTGCAGCGCCTGCGCGCGAAGGTCGAAGACGACCCTCGGCATCCCGCGCTCATCACGACCGTGCGTGGCGTCGGCTACCGCTTCGAGCGAGGATGAGCCTCCCTCGCCTTCGGCTCGCTCCCGTGGGGGAAACCGTGTTTCCCCCACGGACCCCCTTCTTTGATCCACTGAAGGAACCTCCCGGTTCCCCCACACCCCCTCCACACGCTCATCGGCCAGAGACTGGCCGATGACCGCACGCCCGCGCGCGATCCAACCGGGACGCCTGCGGCGACGGCTCACGCTCGCGTTCGCGCTCACGGCCGGCATCGCCGCCACCGCGCTGGCCGCCGGCTCCTTTCTCCTCGTCCGCGAGGCGCGGCTCGACGACTCGCGCGACCGGTCGCTCGAGCAGTCGCGCTTCAACCTCGTGCTCGCCTCCGAGGTCCTGCCGCCGGAGGGGCCGGAGGCGCTGCTCGAGGCCTACGAGCGCCGGGGGAGCTTCGAGACCGTCCTGCTCGTTGACGGCAGCAGCTTCCCCTCGAGTCTCTCCCTGGGCGAAGAGCAGGTCCCCGAGGACCTGCGCAGGCTCGTCGCGGACGGCCAGCTCGCGTACGAGCGGACGACGGTCGCCGACACGCGCTACCTCGTCACCGGCGGTCGGGTGTCGAGGTCCGGCGCGGACGAGGCGTACTTCTTCTTCTCCGAGGAGGAGCTCTGGGACGATCTGGCCGCGCTCCGCACGATCCTGCTCGCGGGGCTCGGGATCGTCGTCGTCGTGGCCGCGCTCGCCGGCGCGTTGCTCGCCCGGCGGATGCTCGCCCCGGTGGCGCGGGCGAGCACTGCCGCTCGCTCGCTGGCGGAGGGCCTCCTCGACACGCGCCTCCCTGTCGAGCGGGCGGATGAGTTCGGCGCCTGGGCCGCATCCTTCAACGAGATGGCCGACGCCCTCGAGACGAAGATCACGGCGCTCTCGGAGGCGCAGGCGCGCGAGCGGCGCTTCACGGCCGACGTCGCCCATGAGCTGCGAACGCCCCTGACGGCGATCGTCAACGAGGCGTCCCTGCTCGCCGAGCACATCGAGCGCATGCCCCCCGACGCGCGACGGCCGGCCGAGCTCCTCGTCACGGACGTCGGCCGTCTGCGCGACCTCGTCGAGGACCTGATGGAGATCTCACGGCTGGACGCCGGGACGCAGGCCGTCCGGCCCGAGCGCGTCGACCTCGGCTCGCTGGTCGCCGCCGCCGTCCGCGCGCGCGGCTGGGAGGACCGCGTCCGGCTGGAGACGGCCGAGGTCGTGCTCACGAGCGACCCGCGGCGCATCGAGCGCATCGTCGCCAACCTGATCGGCAACGCGCTCGAGCACGGAGGCCGCGACGTCTCGGTTCGGGTCGGCGCAGACGGCGTCGGCGCCTTCGTCGAGGTTGCAGACCGCGGGCCGGGGATCGCACGCGAGGATCTTCCCCATCTTTTCGAGCGCTTCTACAAGGCCGACCCCGCCCGCACGGGGCACGGCACGGGGCTCGGCCTCGCCATTGCACTCGAGAACGCCCGCCTCCTCGGCGGGGACGTCGACGTCTGGGCCGAGCCGGGCGTCGGCTCCCGCTTCACGCTCCGCCTCCCTGTTGCAAAACCGTTACGGGACGGTGAGGGCGGCGTTGCAGACGACGAGCAAGCTTGACGGGACGCATCGCCCAAGGAGGCACATCATGAAGGCCCTGCTCGTCTTCCCCGCCCTCGTCCTCGCCGCCTCGCTCGGCTTCCTCGCCGCAAGCTGCGGATCCAACGGAGACGCGACGCCCGCCGGACCCGTTCCCTCCGTGGACGGTGCGACCGCGACCGGAACCGAGGAGGTCCCGCCTCCGACGGAGGGCGTGGAGACGGGCCCCGTCCCGACGGTCACCGAGAGCCAGGTCACCTACCAGGTCTGGTTCGCCGACGCGGAGGGGCTCTTCGTCACCTACCGAACGGGCGCGAACCTGCCGCGCGTCGGCACGGCGGCGCTCGAGGCGTTGCTCGCAGGCCCGGACCCCTTCGAGGAGGACTACGGCCTCCGCACGTCCATCCCCGACGGCACCCAGCTCCTCGGACTCACCATCGAGGACGAGATCGCCCGGGTCGACCTCACCTCCGAGTTCGAGTCCGGCGGCGGCAGCGCGTCGATGCAGACGCGACTCGCGCAGGTCGTCTACACGATCACGCAGTTCCCGACGGTGAAGGGCGTCGTCTTCAGCCTCGACGGCGAGCCGATCGACGTCCTCGGCGGCGAGGGGGTCATCATCGACCACCCGCTCACGCGCCGGGACTACGTCGAGCTCCTCCCCTCGATCCTCGTCACGAGCCCGGCTCTCAACCGGACCGTCGAGAGCCCCGTGGTGATTCGCGGCAGCGCCAACGTCTTCGAGGCCAACGTCACCGTGCAGATCCTCGATCAGAATGAGAACGTGCTCGCAGAGACGTTCACGACCGCGACGTGTGGTACCGGCTGCCGCGGGACGTATCGTGTCGCCGTGTCGTACGAGGTCGAGCGCGAGCAGAGCGGCACCATCGTCGTCCACGACGACGACGCGGCCGGCGTCGGACGGCCTCCGCACGAGGTCCGCATCCCCGTGCGGCTGCTTCCCTGATGAGGAGACGGCGGGCGGATGTCGAACCAACCCACGGGTGAGGGGCAGGGAATGACCGCCGAGAGACCCAGCGACCGCTACCTCCGCCGACGCCTCGGCGCACTGATCGTGCTCTTCACGTTCATCCTCATCGGCGTCGAGGCGGGTGCCCGCGCCGAGCAGGCCGTCGGCCAGCCGGAGGAGCCCGTGGTCGCCAAAGGCGTCACCCTTTCCGGCGTCGACCTGTCCGGGATGACCGCGGTCGAGGCGGAGAGCAAGCTCGAGGTCTACGCGTCGCGGCCCGTCGTGGTCGCCTTCCAGGGCCGCGCGTGGCGCTTCGCACCGAAGACGCTCGGCGCCGACTTCCACGTGAGCCGAGGCGCTCGCGCCGCGCTCGCCGCCAAGGCGGGCGCTTCGCTCGAGCTCGGAGTGACCGTGGACCAGCTTCAACTGGATCGCTGGGAGCGCACCTTCGCACGCCGCTTCGACCGGAAGCCGCGCAACGCGACGGTCGTCCTGCGCGGCATCCGTCCGCGGGCGACGCGCTCGCGGTTCGGGCGCAAGCTCTCGCTCGCGTCGACCCGGATCGCGATCCTGACGGCACTCGAAGCCCGCGAGTTCGGCCCGGTGCAGCTCTCGGCTCGGATCCTGCGCCCGGGGGTGACGTCCCGCGAGGTCGGCCGCGCGATCGTAATCCGGCGTGCGTCCAACCGCTTGATCCTCTACCGCGCCGGCGGCCGGAAGGGCATGCGCGTCCAGCGCAGCTTCGGCGTCGCCACGGGCCAGGCGTCCTATCCGACGCCGCTCGGGAGCTTCACCATCGCCAGCAAGCAGCGGTATCCGTGGTGGTTCCCGCCCGACTCGGATTGGGCGGAGGGCTCCCAGCCGATCCCGCCCGGCCCTGGCAACCCGCTCGGGACGCGCTGGATGGGCCTCTCCGCGCCGGCCGTCGGGATCCACGGGACGCCTGACGCGGCCTCGATCGGCTACTCCGCCTCGCACGGCTGCATCCGCATGCTCGTCCCCGAGGCCGAGTGGCTCTTCGAGCGCGTTCGCGAGGGCACGCCCGTCTTCATCGTGGACGCCTAGGGGCGCCGAGCGTGTGGGAGCGCCTCGCCGAGCGCCTCGAGGGCAGGCTGGTCGTCGTCGAGCCGCTCGGCCCCGAGCACGAAGAGGGGCTCTGGGAGGCGGCGCAGGACACCGAGGTCTGGCGCTGTATGCCGTGGCACGCGGCGGCCGACCGGGAGAGCTTCCGCCGGTGGCTGGACGAAGCGCTCGAGCGCGGCGACGCGGGGCTCGACGTCCCCTTCGCGGTCATCGAATCGAGGACCGGCGCGCCGCTCGGGAGCACGCGCTACCTGGCGCTCCGTCCCGAGCATCGGGGCCTCGAGATCGGCTGGACCTGGACGGCTCGGCGGGCCTGGGGGACCGGTGTCAACGTGGAGGCGAAGCTCCTGCTCCTCCGGCACGCGTTCGAGACGCTCGCCTGCATGCGCGTCGAGTTCAAGACGGATGCCCTGAACATGCGCTCTCGCGCCGCTCTCGAAGCGCTCCCCGCCCGCTTCGAGGGCATCTTCCGCAAGCACATGCTCGTCCGCGACGGCGAGCTCCGGGACTCGGCCTGGTACGCGATCACGGACGATGAGTGGCCGGCCGTCCGCGCGAACCTCGAGCGGCGACTCCAGGCCAAGTAACACACTGTTACTTGGTGAGGCGGGCGTGGAGCTCCACGCAGAGCTCCGGGGTCGCCGCGGCGACCACCCGCGAGCGGGCGGCGAGATCGAGCGGGGCACGGCCGAAGGGCGGATCGTCGGGGAGGTCGATCGCCAGGCCGCGCTCGCGCACGAGCAGCTGAGCCGCGGCGATGTCCACGCTCCGGGCCGGCTTGAGGGAGACGACCGCGTCCACGCGCCCGGCGGCGAGGTGACAGAGCGAGAGCGCGAGCGAGCCCATGATCCGCGTTCTGTAGGCGAAGCCGACCATCTCCGCCACACGCTCGGCGACGAGGTCGGTTCGCGTCGCCTCGAAGGAGAGGATCTCCACCCGCTCCTTCGGCCCGGGGCCGGTGAGCGGGCGGCCGTTCACGGAGGCGCCCTCCCCGCGGCGGGCGACCCACTCCTCTCCGCTTCCGAAGTCGTGGACGAAGCCCAGCTCGACGTGCTCCATGCACGGTCCGTTGGCGACGGCGAGCGAGAGCGAGAAGAAGGGAATGCCTCGCTTGGCGTTCAAACTCCCGTCGATCGGGTCGCACACGACCCGAAGGCTGCCGTCCCCATGACCGAAGACCCGCTCTCCGAGCTCCTCCGAGACGAGCGTGAAGCTCGTACCCTCGGCTGCGACAGCTTCGAGCCGGCGCACGACCGCAGCCTCCGCGGCCGCGTCGATCGCCGTCGTCGCATCGCCGCCCTTTCCCTCGCCGACATGCGGCTCGCGCTCGAGCCGGGTCGGGAGCTCGTCCAGCACGCGGCCGACGGCGGCGGCGGCCTCGCGGCAGACCCCGAGCCAGTCTGTCACTCGTCGAAGGGGGAGAGCAGGAGCCCGCTCGTCAGCTTGGGGAAGAAGTAGGTGCTCTTCGGCGGCATCCGCTCGCCCGAGCGGGCGAACGCCTCGACCTGCTCCACAGTCGGCGCCCGCACGAGGAACGCGGCCGTGGCCTCCCCGCTCGCCACCGCCCGCTCCGCCTCGGCGGAGCTCGCCGTATAGCCGACCTCCCCGAGAGGGAGCGCATCGACGAAGGCAGTGTCGAGCCCGTGATCCGGCGCCTCGACGAGCGCCGCTCCCTCGGGCCGGAGGAGCACGAACGCGGCGCGGTCCCGCGCCGCCGCCGCGAGGGCCGCCCCAGCCTCGGCGGGCCCACCCAGAGGCGTCTGCCGGAAGCGTCCGTCGAGCACGGGCACAGAGCCGGCGGTCAGCCGGTGGGTGGGGAAGATCTCGAGCCCCGCGTCGTCCTTACCCACGAGCACCGCGAGGACGTGGGTGGTCTCCTCGCTCCCGTCCTCCTCGTGGAAGCGGAGGGCGGTCTCGTAGCGGTGGTGGCCGTCCGCGATCAGGATCGGCCCGGTCACGCCTGCCCGGATCTCCTCGATCGCGGCGGCGGCGTCGAGTCGCCAGAGGCGGCTGACGACACCGTCCAGCTCGGCCTGCAACTCCGGCTCCCCGTCGGGCGCTGGAGCGGAGCCATGGTGAAGAAGGAAGATCGGCGACAGCTTCGTCCGTGTCGCGCGGAGGAGCCGGAGGCGCGCTTCTTTCGGCTCGGCGAACGTGCCCTCGTGCGGGAGGACGACGCCGTCGCCGTACGGGTGCAGCCGCACGCGCGCGACGATCCCGCGCCGCGTGCGCGGCACCTCGTCGGGGCCGGTGAACTCCTCCTCGAGCAGCCAGACCGCTGGCCGCTCCTCGCGGACGAGCACGCCGCGCTCCTGCCAATCCGCGAGCAGGCTCGCGGCTTCGTCCGGACTCGAGGGGCGAACGAGGCGCACGACGTTCCAGGGGCTTCGGGCCTCGAGCCGAGCGTGCGCCTCCGGGGTGACGACGTCGTAGGGAGGTGCGACCAGTTCGTCGAGCGGCCCCGCCGCCTCCACGTCGTAGCGCAGAGCGCGAAACGGCTTGAGCAGGGGCACCGTGGGCCAGCTTACCATCCGCCTTCGGACCTAGAATCGCGGGGTGTCGATAGCGGAGCTGGCCGAGGACCGGGTCGTCGAGGGCCTCTACGCCGTCGCCCGCAAGCAGCGCCTTCGCACCCGCTCCGGGAGCCCGTATCTCGCCCTCGAGCTCGTCGATCCGACGGGCAAGATCGAGGCGCGAGTCTGGAACGACGTCGAGCTCCTCGACAAGCGCTTCGGCGAGGGCGACGCCGTGCGCGTGCTCGGACGCGTCGAGCGCTTCCGAGACCGTCTCCAGCTCGAGGTGCGCTCGCTCGAGCCCGCCGAGGCCGACCCGGCCGAACTCGTGCCGGAAGCGAGGAGGGACGTCGAGGAGCTGGACGGATTCTTCGAGTTCCTCGCCGCCGAGATCGCTCATCCCGGGCTCCGCGCGCTCGTCGCCCGTTTCGTCGGCGACGCCGACTTTCGCGCGCGCCTTCGCGTCCTTCCCGCCACGCCCGACGGCCACCACGCCTGGGCCGGCGGGCTGCTCGAGCACACGGTCGCCGTCGCCTCCCTTTGCCGCGAGGCGACGCAGCTCCATCCGCGTCTCCGGACGGACATCCTGCTCGCGGCCGCGCTCCTCCACGACGTTGGCCGGACGCGGGAGCTCGACCGCGGACCGCTCTTCCTCGCGACGGCGGAGGGGAAGCTCCTCGGGCACGTGCACCTGGGTCTGCGCCTGCTCGAGGAGCGTGCAACCGGGCTCGGGCGCGACGTGCGCGCCGAGCTCCTGCACGCCGTCGCCGCCCACCACGACGTTCGCGCGGCCCGCACCGCCGAGGCGTCCGTCCTCTACCACGCGAACCAGCTCGACGCCGCCGCAGCAATGCGGCCGGTCACGACGGAGGGCTGAGCTCGAGGGATCTGCGCCGCTTGCGGCCCGCAGGGCCGGCCGCGACCATAGACCCGTGGACCTCCCCGAGACGCGCTACGCGTGGAACGGCGACGACTCCCTTGCCTACCAGGTCGTGGGAGAGGGTCCGATCGACCTCGTCTACTTCCAGGGCCTTCTGTCCAACGTGGTCCTCAACTGGGAGCACCCGGCTTGCGCCCGCTTCCTGCGCGAGCTCTCCCGCTTCTCGCGCCTGATCGTCACCGACCGGCGGGGCCTCGGGTGCTCCGAGCGGTTCACGGCCAGGGACACGCCGCCCATCGAGACGCTCGTCGATGACCTGCGGGCCGTGCTCGACGAGGTCGCGTCTGAGCGCCCCGCAATCTTCGCGACCGGCGACTGCGGCTTCATTGCCATGCCCTTCGCGGCCACCTATCCGGAGCGCGTCGGGGCGCTGATCCTCTACGAGACCGCCGCGACGTGGAGGAAGTCGGACGAGACACCGTGGGGCTGGACGGACGAGGCGCTGGAGGAATCGGCGAAGAGGCACTGTCGCCTGGACGGCAGCTGGTCGCGCGACACCAACCCATCTATTTCGGCAGACGAGCGCGGACTCGCGTGGTGCATCAAGTACGAGACGGTGTCATGCACGCCCGGCGGCTGCCTCGCAGACGCGGCGCGCTTCGGACTGTCCGACGTCCGCGGTGTACTGGGAACGATCCAGGTCCCGACGCTCGTGCTGCACCGCACGGACCCGGAAGAGGCTGAGGTGAGCCGCCACCTCGCCTCCTGTATCCGCACCGCCACGCTCGTCGAGCTCCCGGGCTGGGACCACTTCCCCTGGGCAGTCGAACAGGACGCGGTCGTCCACGAGGTCGAACGCTTCCTCGCCGGCGTGCGGGCGGAGGAGGCTGAGCTCGACCGCGTGCTCGCCACCGTCCTCTTCACCGACATCGTCGGCTCAACCGACAAGCTGGCCGAGCTGGGAGACGCCGGCTGGCGCGAGCTCGTCGAGCGCCACCATTCGACCGTGCGCGCGCTCCTCGCCCGCTACCGGGGCAGCGAGATCGACACGGCCGGCGACGGGTTCTTCGCCTCCTTCGACGGCCCGGCGCGGGCCGTGCGCTGCGCCGAGGCGGCCGTGGAGGCGGTCAGGCCGCTCGGGATCGAGATCCGCGCGGGCGTTCACACCGGAGAGGTCGAGACGATCGCCGGCAAGGTCGGCGGCATCGCCGTCGCCATCGGAGCTCGCGTCGGCGGCCTGGCCCGCCCTTCCGAGGTGCTCGCCTCCCAGACCGTGAAGGATCTGGTTGCCGGTTCGGGCCTGGCTTTCGAGGACCGGGGCGTCCACGAGCTCAAAGGAGTGCCTGGCGAGTGGCGTGTCTACGCGGTCGCCGGACAGTGATCGGAACGGATCCGTCCGCCTCTCCGACGACGATGGGCGGGTGCAGCACGATCGCTGGCAACGCTGGTCGCCGCTCGCAGGGGTCGCCTTCGCCGTCCTCTTCCTGGCGGCCCTGGGCGTGAGCACAAGTGGGCCCAACGACACGCCCGAGGAGGTCACCCGCTACTACCGCGGCGGGCTGAAGCGGATGTTCAAGACGTCGCCGTCCTCGACGACGTAGCCCTTTCCCTCGAGCCGCATGAGCCCACGCCGCGCCGCCTCGGCGTGGGAGCCGCAGGCGACGAGGTCCTCCCAGCGGATCACCTCGCAGCGGATGAAGCCGCGGGCGAGGTCCGTGTGGACGGAGGCGGCCGCGTCGAGCGCAGTCTCGCCGCGCCGGAGCGTCCACGCGCGCGCCTCCTTGTCCGCGGCGGTGAAGAAGCTAACGAGGTCGAGTGCTGCGAAGAGACGCCGGACGACCTCCTCGAGAGCCGAGGCGCCTTCGCGGAAGGCCGCCGCCTCCTGCTCGGGCAGCTCGGCGAGCTCACTCTCGAGCTTCAGGTCGATGCCGGCCGGGCCGTTGACGACCTCGAGCAGCGGCTTCGCCGTCAGGGGCTCGAGCTCGGGCGGGAGCGGCTCGGGGAAGCTCTCCACCGACTCGCCCGCGTCGAGATGCGCGAGCAGGCGCTCGAGCATCGCGACCTCGCCGCGGAGCGCGGGATCGCCCGACTTGGCCTGCTTCGCGACGCGCTCGAGCCGACGCTCGACGTGCTCGCGGTCGCTCAGGAGGAGCTCCAGGCCGAATGTCACGCGATCGTCCTCCGGGCTCCGCGTCCCGGACCAGGCGTCGAGCACGAGGAGAAGCGCATCGACTCGACGCAGGTTGCCGAGCGGCTGAGCGCCTGCGCCCGGGTGGTCCACGATCCGGATGGCAGCGGGCGTGATCTTGCGCGAGCCGACGACCGCGGCCACCTGCTCGAGGCGCTCGTCGGCGGTCGGAGCCATGGCCACGTTCTCCTTGCCGGACACGGTCGCCGCGGCGCCCGTGAGGGCGTTGAAGAGCGTCGTCTTCCCCACGTCGGGCGGGCCCACGATTCCGACCTCCAGAGGCATGGCACGACTCTAGACGGCACGGGCTCAACACCAGTACGATCGCATCGTGGCGATCGACACCGTCCAGGCTCTGAGCCGCGTTCCGCTTCTCTCAGGCCTCGATCCCAAGGAGCTCGAGCGGCTCGCAGGCTCCTTCACGGAGCGCGCCTTCCCGGCGGACACCGTCGTGGTCAAGCAGGGCGACGAGCGGGGGATCGGCTTCTTCGTCATCACCGAGGGCAATGCCCGCGTCTCCGTCGACGGACGGGAGCTCGACGTTCTCGGTCCGGGAGATCATTTCGGCGAGATCGCCCTCATCGGCGACCGGGTGCGGACGGCGACGGTCACAGCGGAAACCGACCTCCGGACGCTCGTCACGACCGTCTGGGAGTTTCGAGGCTTCGTCAAGAACGACCCGGACGTGGCGTGGAAGCTCCTCGAGCACCTCGTCGGGCTCCTCCAGGAGTCGCAGGCCTCCTAGCCGAGGTCGGTGAGCGCTAGGCGGACGCGGCGAAGCCGATCTGCGTCTCCCGCTCGGATCGCCTGACGTAGACGACCTTCCCGAGCGCGAGCACGTACGTCCCGTCCTCCGTCTCGAGCTCGTAGACCGGCTCCGAGGCGGCGAGAGCCGCCCCGAGCGCGTCGGCAACCTCCGGCGCGACGTCAGCGCCGACCGACTGGCCGCCCTCGAAGGCGACTTGAATGTGAACTGTCTTCTCAGACACCGATCACCTCCGCGAGGACGCCCTGCAGCGAGTGGGGGTGGACGAAGGAGACGAGGTGGCCGCCGAGGCCCGGGCGGGGCTCGGGGTCGATCACCTCGACGCCCTTGGCGGTGAGCTCGTCCACGGCCGCGGCCACGTCGTCCACGGCGATGCCGACGTGGTGCATCCCGGGGCCGCGCTGCGCGAGGAAGCGCCCGACGTGGGTGTCCTCCCCGAGCGGAGACACCAGCTCGACCCTGCCCACGCCGAGCCGGAGGTACACCGCCTCGACGCCCTGGTTCTCGAGCCGGCCGCGCATCTCGACCTCCGCACCGAAGAGCGACCGGTACAGCTCCACGGCCGCGTCGAGGTCCTCGACGGCGAAGGCGACGTGGTGCACGGAGCGCACGTCCACCCGGCCGATCCTAGCGGCTCGGCCCACAGCGCCCCGGCGGGTACTAGTCGGAGACCGAGAGCGCCTGCGGCGTCCCCACGCGCTCGGAGGCGTTCGATTCCGGCGGGACGTCGGCCAGGAGCTCTGCCAGCTCCTGGCGGAGGAGCGTCTCCTTCTCCAGAAGCGCGGCGGCGAGCTTGTCGAGCGAGCGGCGGTGCTTCGAGAGCAGGCGGACGGCTTCGGAGAAGGCCTGGTCGGTGAGGCGCGACTGCTCCTCGTCACGGAGTTGCTTCGTCTGCTCGGAGAGGGCGTAGTTGTCGGCCCGCATCGTCCGTGCGGTGACCTCGTCGCCCATCCCGAACTCGAAGATCATGGAGCGGGCGAGCTCCGTCACGCGCTCGAGGTCGTTGGCGGCGCCGTTCGTGACCGCCCCGAAGACGATCTGCTCGGCGGCCCGACCGGCGAGGAGCACCTTCATGAAGTCGACGAGCTCCTCCTTCGTGTGCAGGTAGCGGTCCTCCTGCGGGGTGTTGAGCGTGTAGCCGAGCGCGCGACCGCGAGAGACGATCGTCACCTTCTGCACGGGCTGCGGGTCGCCGACGAGGTGCGACATGAGCGCGTGACCGCCCTCGTGGTAGGCGAGGATCCGCTTCTCCTTCTCCGTGACGACGCGGCGCTGCTGCAGGCCGGCGACGATGCGCTCGAGCGCGGCGTCGAAGTCCGCCTGGGCGATCTCGGCGTGGTCGGCTCGCCCGGCGAAGATGGCGGCCTCGTTGCAGATGTTGGCGAGGTCGGCGCCCGTGAGGCCCGCGGTCTGGCGCGCGAGCTGGTTCAGCTCGACGTTCGCGGCGAGCGGCTTCCCGCGCGTGTGGACGGCGAGGATCGCCTCGCGACCGGCGAGGTCGGGGGGACCGACGAGAATCTGGCGGTCGAAGCGGCCCGGACGCAGCAGTGCCGCGTCGAGGTCCTCGAGCCGGTTCGAGGCGGCGATGATGACGACCTGCTCGCGGTGGTTGAAGCCGTCGAGCTCGACGAGGAGCTGGTTCAGGGTCTGGTCGTGCTCGCGGTTGAACCCGGAGCCGGTGCGGCGCGAGCCCACGGCGTCGAGCTCGTCGATGAAGACGATCGCGGGCGCGTGCTTCCGTGCCCGCTCGAAGAGCTTGCGGATGCGGGCGGCGCCGAGACCTGCGAACATCTCCACGAAGGCCGACGCGCTCTGCGAGTAGAAGGTGGAGCCGGACGCGTGCGCGACCGCCTTGGCGAGGAGCGTCTTACCGGTGCCGGGCGGCCCGTAGAGGAGAATGCCCTTGGGGACGCGAGCGCCCAGGCGCGAGAAGCGGCGGGGGTTCTTGAGGAAGTCGACGACCTCCTGGAGCTCGGCGGCGGCCTCGTCCACGCCCGCGATGTCGGCCCACGTCACCGACGACTTCGAGGAGGGCTCGACCTCGGTGGGCCGCACGCGCGGCATCAGCGAGAGCGACTTCCAGATCAGGAAGACGATCAGGCCGAGAAAGACCAGCGGCAACCACGTCAGGGCCATGTTCGGAAGCCCGTTGATGAAGTCGAGCACAGCGTCCACCCGCGGCTTGCATCGGCAGGCCGCGCCGAAACCTGAAGCGGACGCGCGGCGGGTCCTACGCGACGAGCTCGAGCCGCGAGTTCGGCCGGTACGTGCGCCCGACCTTGGCGGACGGAAGCCCGTCGGCGAGAACGATGTCGGCGGTGAAGTCGTTGTCGCCGCGAATGAGCGAGGAGCCGACGCCGTAGGAGTCCACGGGAACCCCCTTCTCCTCGAACTCGCGGATGCGCTCGACGTCGAACCCGCCCGAGACGACGATCTTGACGCGCTCGAAGCCGTTCTCGTCGAGCGCGGCGCGCACCTTGTGCACCAGCCGCTCGTTCACGCCACGCGGGTCGAAGTCGCCCATCTCGCCCCAGAGGGAACGGTCGACCAGCGTCCGCGAGGTGTCGAGGCGGACGCCCCAGAGGCGATCGCCGAGCGCGCGGGCGACCTCGAGCGACGTCCGCACGGAGTCGTTCTCGAAGTCGACGAGGACGACGATGTTCACGCCCTCCTGCCCCGACTCGGCGAACTTCGTCGCCGCCAGCACGGTGTTCCCTCCGTAGGCGGCGATCAGCGCGTGAGGCACGGTGCCGATCCCGCGGCCCCCCCACCAGGAGGCCTGCGCGTCCGTCGAGACGCCGATCGCGCCCGCGACGTGGGCCGCGTAGCCGTCGCCGGTCTGCACGCGATGGTGGTCGTGCCGGGCGGGAAAGAAGAGGATCGGCTTCCCGCGGGCCGCGTGGACGACGCGCCGGGTGTTCGTGGAGATGAGCGTCCGGCGGGCGAGCACGCCGAGATAGCACGTCTCCAGGTGCGCGAAGAGCGTGTAGTCGCCCTCGATCGTCATCACGGTCTCCCACGGGGAGATCTCGTCGCCGTCGAAGAGCGCGTGGACCGTGAGCGCGTCCCAGTCGTGGGAGCAGAGCTTGAGGATCGCGATCGCCTCGTCCATCCCGCCCAGCACGGCCCGCTGCTTCTGGAAGACCTGCATCACGACTCGCGGGCGCCGGCCGTCCGCGAGCAGCGTCTCGCGGGCGTGGTTGAAGTAGACGTCCGTGTAGTAGCCCTCCCGCATCTTCTCGACCGGGAGGTCGAAGATCTCAGGCGGGAGGCGCTTCCTCCGCTGGGTTGTCTCCACGGCCATTTCCAGCGGATTCTAGGCGGAGGCACTCGGCGAGGGCCGCGTTCGCCACCTCGAGCTGCTCCGGGGACGGCTCGGCGGTGACGAGCCGCTGCTGGAGCTCGTGGCCCGGCCGGGCGAGGGCGCGGGCGAGGGGATGCCGCTCGTTGGCAACCATCCAGGTGAAGATTTCGGTGGCGGCCGCGACGGCGCCGACCCCGGCTGCCAGGCGGGCGGCCGGGCGCAGGCGCTTCGGAGCACGCGCAGACAACGTGCTCCCCACCGCGGTTGTCACGAGCAGCGGGCCGATCATGTGCGAGCCGCAGCGCTCGTGCTCGCGCGTGCGCGGCTCCCCGTGCTCGTAGCTCCCGATAGAGATGTGCTCGGCGCCGTGGTAGGAGGCGAGCTCCGTGCCGCGGAGGGCGACGACGGCCGGCCCGAGGGCGACGAGCGCCGCCAGCGACTCCTGGGTGAGTGGCGAGAGGCGCGAGCGACGGAGACCCTGGATGGCGACCATGCTGCCCGCCATCGCGCCGACGACGCCGGGGCGCTGGAACGGAAGCTTCGCCTCGGGGAGACGCCGTCGCACCTCGGGGAGCAGCGCGAAGATCTCGGCAATCCGGAGCGGGCCGCGGGCCAGGCGGCTCCCGGCGTCCATCGCCTTCAACGGCTTCTCGCCGGAGGCGAGCCTGAGCTCGCCCTCCTCGGTGCGCACGGCGCAGGCCCACTGCCGCGGCCCGTGGACGAGCACGCCGTTGGCGAGCGCCATCCCGCCGAGACGGACTGCCGGCTCTCTACTCACTCTCCAAGTGTACGGGCGGCGTGCAGGAGGAACCGGGTCCCGAGCTCGAGGTCCTCGACGGCGATCCGCTCGTCGGCGGAGTGGATCAGGCGGGCGGCGAGGTCGGCTTCCATCGTCCGCATGGGGAAGAAGCCGTACGCGACGGTCCCGAAGGCCTGGCGCAGGAAGTGGCTGTCCGTGAAGCCCGGGGAGATGACCGGGATGACCCGTGCATCGGGCTCCTCGCTGCGAACGAAGGACTCCACTGCGTCCCAGAGCGGCGTCCCGAGCGGGGAGCGCGTCCCGCCCACGGCCTCGATCCACTCGAGCTCGTAGCCGTCTTCGCCGAGTGCGGCGCGAATCGCGGGCTCGACGTCTGCGGGCGTCTCGCCCGGCAGCAGGCGACAGTCGCAGACCACCTCGCAGAGGCCGGGAATCACGTTCGTCCGCTGCGAGGCGGTGATCATCGTCGGCGAGACCACGGGGCCGAGTATCGGCTCGACCGTCTCGCGAACGTCGCGTGGGAGCTCGGCGACGATCCGCTCGAGTTGGTCCGGGTCGGACGCATCCCCGAGGGTGGCGAAGAGCGCCTCGGTCTCGGGGATGAGACGCGGCGCCTGCCGGAACCCGGCGAGGCGGCCGACGAGGCGCGCCGCCCGCACGAGGGCGTTGTCGGCAATCCCCGGCGTGGACGCGTGACCGCTGCGGCCGTGGACGCGCAGGCGGAAGGGAGCGCTCATCTTCTCCGCGGTCGTGCACAGGTACGCGGGCCGATCGCCCACGACAACACGATCGCCCCCGCCCTCGTTCACGCAGTAGTCGGTGCGGACCGCCTCCGGATGCGCACGGCAGAGCCAGGAGAGCCCGACGTCCATTCCGACCTCCTCGTCGGCGGTAGCCGCGAAGACGAGGTCCCCGGCCGGCTCGAAGCCCTCACGCGCGAGCGTGGCGATCGCGACGGCAGCGGCGGCGACGTGGCCCTTCATGTCGAGCGCGCCGCGCCCCCAGACGCAGCCGTCTTTGAGCGCGCCGGACCAGGGGTCGACAGACCACTCCTCCGGATCGGCGACGACCGTGTCCGTGTGTGAGAGGAGGAGCAGGCTAGGGCCCTCGCCGCGTCCGGGCAGGCGCGAGACGAGGTTCGCCCGCTCGGGCTCGCGCGCGTAGAGCTCGCAGGTCAAGCCCGCCTCGTGGAGATGGGCGCGCAGGAGCTCCGCCGCCCGCGTCTCGTTCCCGGGCGGGTTCACCGTGTCGAGACGCAGGAGCTCCCGGAGGAGGCCGACGGCCTCGTCACGGAGGGTCGCGACCGCCACTATCGCCGCGTGCCCAGAGTGAGGAGGTACGTCCGGGGCATACGGACGCCGCTCCCGTCGTCGTAACGCGCATGGAGCTCCACGAACCTGCGGCGGAGCTCCTCGCGTGGGCCCTCGTCGAGCGAGTCGGCGAGCGTCTTCGTCGGGCCGTACGAGGTGGAGAAGAGCTCCCACGCGTCCTCGGCGGCGGGCATGACGAGCAGGGACTCGAGCGAGTGGAACTCGAGGTCGAAGCCGTCCTCGAGGAGCTCGGTGACGTGCTCCTCGCGGCCCCAGTCGAACGGCGAGCCGATCCCCGGCGGCGGCGGAGCGGGCTGGAAGTCCGCCTGGATGCGGAAGATCTCGGCCAGCGTGCTGTCGGGACGCCAGCACGCGAGGCCGATCCGACCGCCAGGCCGGCAGACACGGGTGAGCTCGCGGGCGACGGCGTCGTGATCAGGAGCGAACATGACCCCGCAGGACGACGAGATCGCGTCGAAGGAGGCGTCCCCGTACGGCAACGCCTCCGAATCGCCTACGTCGTACTGGATCTCCAGGCCCTCGTCCGCGGCCTCCCGACGGGCCGTGTCGATGAGCGCCGGAGCGATATCGAGGCCGACAACGTCCGCGCCCGCACGAGCGGCACGTTTTGCCGTCTCGCCGGTTCCCGTCGCGGAGTCGAGCCAACGGAGTCCCGGCGCAGGCTCCAGGCGGGTGACGAGATCGTCCTGAAGATCGGCGATGGTAGCGCTGACCCGCTCGTACGGCCCCGTGCCCCAGACGACGCTGTGGCGCGCTTTGAGCTCCTCGAAGGGCATGGTGTCCTCCTTGCCGTTGAGCGGCGAGCATACTGCCCCTCGTGAGCGACCTCTTCTCCGATGCAGCCGAGGGGCGCGCCTCCGAGATCGCGCCCCTCGCCGCGCGCCTGCGACCGGAGCGCCTGGAGGACTTCGTCGGGCAGGCGGGCATCGTCGGAGAGGACTCCGCGCTCGCGCGCGCGATCGCGGAGGACCGGATGGGCTCGGCTGTCTTCTACGGGCCGCCGGGGAGCGGCAAGACGACGCTCGCCCGCATCGTCGCCGGCGTCACAGGTGCGGCCTTCGAGGAGCTTTCCGCCGTCTCGGCGTCGGTCGCGGACGTGCGCGCCGTGCTCGCCCGTGCGAAGGAGCGGCTCGGCGCCCAGGGGCGACGGACGATCCTCTTCCTCGACGAGATCCACCGCTTCAACAAGGCCCAGCAGGACGCGCTTCTCCCGGCGGTCGAGTCCGGGCTCGTGACCCTCATCGGGGCGACGACGGAGAACCCGTACTTCGAGGTCAACTCGGCCCTCCTCTCGCGCACCCAGGTCTACGAGCTCGAGCCGCTGTCGCACGAGGAGCTCACGGTGATCGCTAGACGCGGCGCCGCGCATCTAGACACCGAAGTCCCCGACGAGCTGGTCGACCTCATCGCCGCCAAGGCCGGCGGCGACGCCCGCAACGCGCTCAACATCCTCGAGCTCGCCTGGTCGACGGCGCAGTCCGAGGGCGGCCCGCTCGAGGAGCGACACGTCGAGGACGCGGCCCGCCGCCGGCCGGTCGTCTACGACAAGGGCGGCGACGCGCACTACGACTTCACCTCCGCCTTCATCAAGGCGATCCGCGGCTCGGACCCTGACGCGGCGCTCTACTACCTCGCGGCGATGCTCGAGGGCGGAGAGGATCCCCGCTACATCGCCCGGCGCCTGCTCGTCCACGCCTCCGAGGACATCGGCATGGCCGACTCGCAGGCGCTCCTCGTGGCGGCGGCGGCCGCACACGCGGTCGAGCACGTGGGTTTGCCGGAGGCGCAGCTGAACCTCGCGCACGCGACGATCTACCTGGCCGCGGCGCCGAAGTCGAACGCGGTGGTCAAGGCGATCGGCGCCGCCCGGCGAGACGTGCGGGAGCACGGCGCCATCCGCCCCCCGAAGCCGCTCCGCGACGCAAGCTACCGCGGCGCGAAGAAGCTCGGCCACGGCGAGGGCTACGTCTATTCCCCCGACGACCCCGCCGGCTACGACGTCGACTACCTCCCGGAGGAGCTCCGCGGGCGCCGCTACTACGAGCCCGGCGAGTAGCCCACATCTCCACACCCGGCCACGGGAGCCCTGTCAGGGGTCAGACCCCGGGCGTGGCCGCGAGGGCCATGTCGACGGGATGGTTGCGTGCGCCGGAGGCATCCGGACACGGCTGAGGAGGGTGGGGAAGCAGTGGATAGGCTCCCGGAGTGAAGATCGTCGTCCTCGTCAAGCAGGTCCCGAACCCTCAGCATGTGAGGCTCGACCCGGAGACGAGGCGGCTTGTCCGCGAGGGCGTCCCACTCGAGCTGAACGAGCTCGACGTCTACGCCGTCACCGAGGCGATTCGGCTTCGGGACGCGCACGGCGGCGAGGTCGTGGTCATGACCATGGGGCCGCCGCAGGCCGAGGAGGCTCTCCGCACGACGCTCGCCATGGGCGCCGATCGCGCGATCCACCTGAGCGACAGGGTCTTCGCCGTCGCGGACACGATCGGCACCTCGCGCACGCTCGCCCTGGCGGTCGAGAAGGAGGGCGCCGACCTCGTCCTCTGCGGCCGTAAGACCGTCGACTCGGAGACCTGGCAGGTGCCCCCGGAGACCGCCGCGTTCCTGGGCTGGCCGCAGCTCACGAGCGCCGACCGGCTGGAGCTCCAAGACGGGAGCCTGCGCGCGCGGCGCGAGACTGACGAGGGGTTCGACACGTACGAGCTGGAGCTTCCGGCCCTCGTCTCGGTCACGGAGGGAATCAACAGGGGGATCTGGCCCGCGAAGCGGGACGTCGAGGCGACGCCGACGGACGGCCGCCTCGCCGTCTGGACGGCCTCCGACCTCGTGGACGACGTCCAGGAGGACGACAGGCGCTTCGGGCAGACCGGCTCGCCGACGCGCGTCCTGGCCGTCAAGGACGTCACCCCCCAACGGCGCGGGGAGCTGGCTCCCTCGCCGCACGAGGCGGCCGAGCGCATCCTCGCGCTCCTTGCCGAGACCGGCGGCCCGCAAACCTCCTCCTGGGAGAAGCCCGAGCGGCTCGGCGAGAAGCCGGGCCGGAGCTACGACTGCTGGACCGTCGTCGAGCTCGTGGACGGCAGCCCGCGGCGTGTCTCGCTCGAGCTCCTCGGCAAGGGCCGCGAGCTGGCCGGCAAGCTCGGCGGGGCGGACGTCGCCCTGATCCTCGGCCACGGCCTGGACGACGCCACCCGGGTGGCTGTCCGCCACGGCGCGGAGCGGGTCGCGGTCGTCGACGACGAACGGCTCGCCGCCTACCACCCCGACACGTATGCCGCCGCCCTCAACCACGTTGTCGACACGGAGCGGCCGCACGTGCTCCTCATCCCGTCCACGGCCTCCGGGCGGGACTACGGTCCCCGGGTCGCCGGCGAGCTCGAGCTCGGCATGACCGGCGACTGCGTCGACCTGGGGATCGACAAGGCGGGGCGCCTCATCCAGTACAAGCCTGCGTACGGCGGCAACATCGTCTCGGTGATCATGGGCGCGACGACGCCGCAGCTCGCCACCGTGCGGCCCGGGATGTTCTCGCCTGTCGAGCCGCGGGAGGACTCCGAGGCCGAGGTGGTGGACATCTCGATCCCCGCCCTCCCCGAGCCGCGCACACGCCTGCTCGAGCGCGAGCACCGGCCGGACACGGCCGCCTACGAGCTCGACGCCGCGCGCGTCTGCCTGTGCGTCGGCAAGGGCATCGGAGGCCCCGGCGCGCTCCCCGAGATCGAGGCGCTCGCCGCCCGTCTCGGCGCAGCCGTGGGCGCGAGCCGTGACGTCGCAGACGCGGGCTGGCTCCCGAAGAACCGCCAGATCGGCCTCACCGGCCGCGCCATCGCCCCGCGCCTCCTCGTCGAGATCGGCGTTCGCGGCGCCTTCGAGCACCTGGTCGGCTCCGTCAAGGCGGGCGTCATCGTCGCGCTCAACGCGAACGAGCGCGCGCCCATCTTCGAGCACGCGGACGTGGGCCTCGTCGGCGACTGGCAGGAGACGCTCCCACCGCTCGTCGACCGCCTGGAAGGGAAGGTCTAGTGCGGCTCAACGAGTACGACTGGGGCTCTCCCGGCGCCCCAGCCGTCGTCTGCCTCCACGGCGTCTGCGCTCACGGGCGTCGCTTCCGCCGCCTCGCGGAGGAGCACCTCGCCGACAGCTTCCACGTCCGCGCCCTCGACCTGCGCGGCCACAGCGGCTCCGGCTGGGACGAGCCCTGGACGATCGAGGCCCACGCCGCCGACCTGCTCGAGACGGTGACGGAGCCGGCGACCTGGATCGGCCACAGCTTCGGCGGCCGCCTGGTCGCCGAGGTGACGGCGCGGGAGCCCGGCCTCGTCAAGCGCGCCCTCCTCCTCGACCCGGCGCTCTGGGTCCCGCCCGACGTCGCCGAGGAGCTAGCCCGGGCCGAGCTCGCGAAGACACCGCACGCGTCGATCGAGGAGGCGATCGAGGCCCGAGCCGCCGGCCTCTCGCGCACGCCGCGTCAGTTCCTCGAGGAGGAGATGCGCGAGCATCTCGTCGAGTCCCCGGACGGCCTCTTCCGGTACCGCTACTCGCAGACGGCCGTCGCGGCCGCCTACCGCGACATGGGGACACTGCCGCCCGCCTGGGAGGCGCTCCGCGTCCCGACGCTCCTCGTTGTCGCTTCGCACGCCAAGCTTGTGAGCGCGGCCGAGCTCGAGCTCTACCGCGCGGCGCTCGGCGGCCTCCTCCAGGTCGTCGTCGTCCCGGGCGGGCACATCGTCCTTTGGGACGCGTACGAGGAGACGGCGGCGGCGATCGACTCGTTTCTCGCCACCGGCTAGAGAATTCGCGCGCCGAAAGCGCTTGCCGCCAGCTCGACCGCGAGCGCGGCCGTCTCGTTGCCACGGTCGAGAATCGGATTCACCTCGACGATCTCGAAGGAGCTGAGGAGCCCCGACTCGGCAACGAGCTCGAGCGCCAGGTGCGCCTCGCGATACGAGAGCCCGCCGCGCACCGGCGTCCCCACACCTGGCGCGACGTCCGGGTCGACGACGTCCATGTCGAGGGAGACGTGCACGAACGGAGCGCCCTCGACCCGCTCGAGCGACTCGCGAACGACCGGCTCGATACCCCGGCGGTCGACCTCGCTCATCGTGTGGGCGCCGATACCGCTCTCGCGCACATAGGCGCGCTCTCCCTCGTCCAGCGAGCGCACGCCTAGGAGCACGACCCGCTCAGGGTCGAGCGCGGGCAGCGGCCAGGCCTCGCTTGCGAACTCTGCGGGCGCCCGGCCGAGCGCGGCGCCGAGCGGCATCCCGTGGACGTTCCCGCTGGGGGAAGTCTCCGGCGTGTTCAGATCCCCGTGCGCGTCGAGCCAGAGCACCGCTCCCGGCCCGTGCACCGAGGCCAGGCCGCCGAGCGTCCCGAGCGCGATCGAGTGGTCGCCGCCGAGGACGATCGGCGCCCGGCCCTCCTCCACCGCCTGCGCGACGGAGCGCGCGATGCGCTCGCACGTCTCCTTGATCGCGGAGAGGAAGCGCGCCTTCGGGCTCCCGCTCGCGGTCGCCTCCGCGACTGCCGTCTCCACGTTCCCCCAGTCGGCGCAGCCGATGCCGAGCTCGCCGAGCCGGTCGTCGAGCCCCGCGTACCGAATCGCCGACGGGCCCATGTCGACCCCCCGCCGGCCGGCGCCGAGGTCGAGCGCGGCGCCGATGATGGCCACGCTCCGATCGCTTCCGTCCGCCACGGCCCGGGAGGCTACACTTCGCTGCCTCGGCGAGGTAGCTCAGTCGGTAGAGCACACGGCTGAAAACCGTGGTGTCGCCGGTTCGATTCCGGCCCTCGCCACTCTCTGCTGAGACGCCGCGTGCGCGAAAAAACGACGTCCGGGCCGGTGCGACCGTGCCGCGAACGTCGTTTGGCCGGGATCCTATCCGGGGTCCGGCCGTCGCGCTAGGAACGCTGTCCCCGCCCCCGCCTCCAGCTCGCCGACGTGCTCGAAGCCGAACGGCTCGAGCCGCGCACGCAGGGTCTCCGGCGGCGTCCAGATCGGGGTCGAGGGGCCCGAGTACGAGGCCACCACGATCGAGCCGCCCGGCGCGGTCACCCTGGCGAGCTCGCCGAAGAACGGGATCATGTTGAGGAGGACGACCAGGTCGAACACGCCGTCTTCGAACGGGAGCGCGGAGGCGTCGGCGACCTCGAAGCAAACTCGGCCGGCGAGCGCGGACGGGAGCAGGCGGTGAGCCTCCTCCACCATGGCGGGCGAGAGGTCGACGCCGACCACCTCCGCCTCCGGGAAGCGCTCGGCGACGAGGCGGGCCGCCTTGCCCGTCCCCGTGCCGAGGTCGAGCACCCGGGCGGGCGGGCGCTCGAGCCGGTCGAGGGCATGCGCGAGAGGAGCGAGCGCTTCCGGCCCCTGGATGTCCTCCCAGACCGGGGCGAGCCGGTCGAACGCCGAACGCAGCGGGCCGCGGAAGAGACGCCAGAGCCCCGGTCGGGCGACGACCGCCCGGGTGGCCAGCCGCGCCAGGCGGCGGGCGGCGGCGCCGCGCACGTCGCTCATTGCTCGGCGGCGGCGAGCCTGACCTCCTCGCCCACCCTCGTCCCGAACATCTCGGCGGCGTTCCCCTGGTTGATGGCGAGCGCGATGTTCCAGTACGCGTCTTCATAGAGGACGATGTCCCCGGGGCGAACCTCGGCGAACGTCCGCGCGGCGACCGCGTAGTAGCGCTCGAAGCCGACCTCGATCTCGACCTGGGCTCCTGGCTCGATGCCGACCCGCTCGAGGTCGGCGCTCCGCAGGTTGAGCTGGACGTTCCCAAAGCGGTCGACGTGGAGCACGGTCGCTCGGATCCGCCGCGTTCCCACGTCCGGCGCGGGTAGCTCGAGCCGCACGAGGTCGCCGACAGCGAGCGGAGGCCCGAGTTCGCCGAGCAGGACGCCGGTGGCAAGATGGGCGGCGGCGGGCGCGAAGATGTCCCGGCCGTGAAAGGTGCGCGCGACCGGCTCGAGCCGGTAGGCGGGCTCCACGAGCTCGACCGCTTCCTCGACTCCGCCGAGGCGATCGGCCGCCACGACGAGGAGCCCGTTGTCGGGCCCGACATAGAGGCGGCCGTCGCCCCCGCGGAGCGCAATCGGCTTCCGGGTGCCGCCGACGCCCGGATCGACGACGGCGAGGTGAACTCCCTCCGGCATGTACGGCAACGTCCCGGCCAGCACCAGCGCACCCTGGATCACGTTCTGCGGCGCGATCCCGTGCGTGATGTCGATCACCTCCGCCTCCGGCGCGATGCGCTTGAGCACCCCGCGGCAGGTGCCGACGAAGTCGTCCTCGAGGCCGAAGTCCGTCAGGAAGGTGATGAACCGGCGGTCGATGCCGCGAGCTTAACCGCTTCCACGAGCCCGTCCCGGTCGTGGCTTCGTGCCTCCGCGACGATTCGGAGGCCGAGCCCGCGCGCCTCTGCGGAAGTCACCGGCCCGATCGAGACGCAGGGGAGGTCTAGCCCCAGCCGAGCGAAGGAGCGGGCGGCCGAGACGGACGCGAGGACGACGAGGTCCCCGTCCGGAAAGCGCTCCGGCCGCCGCTCGACCGTGCGGTAGAGCGCCATGAAGTCCGCGCCCAGCTCTTGGACGAGCACGTCGCGCGCTCCCTCGGCTCCGGCCAAGAGCACGCGTCCCGCCGGCCGGGGAAGCTCGGCGGCGAGTCCCTCCTGCGTCGAGGTCCGGGCGACGACGTCCGGTTCCACGCCGTGCGCGAGCAGGGCTTCCGCCGTGCCCGGGCCGACGACCCCGACACGCGGAAGCGAGCCCTCGAGCGTGGCGAAGAGCGCTTCGACCGCATTTCGGCTCGTGAGCAGGAGCCAGTCGTAGTCGTCGAGCCGAAGCGGCGGCCCGGCCAGCAGCTCGACGGCGACGAGCGGGCACGCCTCGACGTCGAGGCCTTCGCCGACGAGCGCAGCAGCCAAGGGCGCCGTCGAGGCCTCCGTCCCCGTGAGGACGACCTTCATCCGCGCAGCGCCGCCGTGGCAGCAAGGAGCTCGTCGGCGAGCAGGATTGGGTCGTCGCCGCTTCGGCGCTCGATCCAGGCGCCTTCCTCGTCCGCGACGAGGGCGGCCAGGGTGACACCGTCGTGGTGCGCGGCGACCGGCGCAAGGCAGCCCGCGCCGATGCGGAAGACACAGGCGCGTTCGGCCTCGACGCGCCGCCGGGTCTCCGGGTCGTCGAGGGCGAGAACGAGCTCCTCCTCGCCCACCCGCACCTGGAGCGCGACCGCACCCTGGCCGGCCTCCGGCAGGAGCTCGTCGGGCGGGAAACGGTAACCGATCTCCCCGGCGAGGCCGACGCGCTCCAGGCCGGCCGCAGCCAGGACGATCGCGTCGAGGCCGCGCTCGCGCATCTTGCGCAGCCGCGTGTCGACATTCCCGCGCAGCGGCTCCACGGCGAGCTCCGGCTCGAGGGCGAGGAGCTGCGCGCGCCTCCGCGCCGACGCGGTGCCGACGCGCATCCCGGGGCGCAAGGCACCGGCTCCGCAGAGCGCGTCCCGAGGGTCCTCTCGGGACAGGTACGCCCCGACCGCCAGGCCCTCCGTGTCGGTCGAGGTCATGTCCTTGGCCGAGTGAATGGCAACGTCGATTCGGCCCGCGAGGAGGGCCTCCTCGATCTCCTTCACGAAGACACCGCGGGCGCCGATCTCCCCGAACGGCTTCGAGCGGTCGCGGTCGCCGGCGGTCGTGATCGGGACGAGAGCGATGTCGGCCACGGGGCTCGTCGCACGGAGTCGCTCCGCGGCGAGCTCGGCCTGCGTGAGCGCGAGCCTACTGCCGCGACTGCCGAGGCGAATCAGCATCGTCACCGAGCCCGAACAGATGCCGCACCGCGTCGGCGTAGAGGACGCCATCGGCCGCGGCGGCAGCCTCCTTCAAGCGGACGGTCGGCTGGTGGAGGAGCTTCGCCACGATCTGGCTGGTGAGCGCCTCGACGGCGCGGCGCTGGCTTGGCGAGAGGGAGGCGAGCCGGCGCTCGGCCCGCTCGAGCTCCTCGCGGCGGATCGACTCGGCGCGGGCCCGCAGCGAGGCGATCGCAGGGACGACGTCCAGGGAGAGCTGCCACGCGCGGAACGCGTCCGCCTCCTCGCTCGCGATCGCCTCGGCCCGCACCGCCTCCTCGCGCCGGCCGGCGACGCTCTCGGCGACGACACGCTCGAGGTCGTCGATGTCGTAGAGGTAGCAGTCCTCGAGCTCGTTGATCGCCGGGTCGAGGTCGCGCGGCACGGCGATGTCGATGAAGAAGATCGGTCGTCCGCGGCGCTCCTTCATCGCCCGCTCGACCTGAGCGCCGGAGAGCACGAAGCCCTGAGAGCTCGTCGAGGCGACGACGACGTCCGCCAGCGCCACCTCCTCCACCACAGCGTCCAGACCCACGGCCCGTCCTCCGAGACGGCGCGCGAGCGCCTCCGCGCGTTCTCGCGACCTGTTGGCGACGACGATCTCGCCCACGCCGCGCGAGATCAGGTTCGCGGCGGTCAGGTCGGCCGTCTTGCCCGCGCCGAGGAGGAGGATCCGCCGGCCGGCAAGGCCCTCGAAGACGCGCTCGGCGAGCTCGGCCGCCGCCGAGGAGACGGACGCGGGGTTCTCGCCGATGGCCGTCTCCGTGCGCACGCGCTTGCCCACGCGCAGAGCTTGTCGGAAGAGCCGGTGGAGGATGGGTCCGGTCGTCTCCGTCGCCCGCGCCGCCTCGTAGGCCTCGCGGACCTGGCCGAGGATCTGCGCCTCGCCCGGCACCATCGAGTCGAGGCCTGCCGCCACCCGGAAGAGGTGAAGCGCGGCCGCCTCGTCGGCCACCGAGTAGAGCGCTGGCGCGAGCTCGGAGTGCGAAAGACCGGAGAGGCCGGCGAGCTCCCCGTAGATGCGCTCCTCGAGCGCACCGGGCTCGGCGTCCACGGCGTAGACCTCCGTCCGGTTACACGTCGAGAGCACCGCCGCCTCCGCACCTTCCACGGAGAGCCGCCCGAGGGCCTCCCGCCGAAGCTCGGGGTCGTACGCAAGCAGCTCCCGCAGCTCCACGGGAGCGCGCTGGTACGAGGTGCCGACGAGGACGAGGCGCATCAGAAGTGAGCGAAGGGCGTCAAGACGACGCGGACGAGGACGACGAGCGCGAAGCCAGCGAGCGCGAGGTACGCCGCGCGCCGGCCGCGCCGGCCCGCCTCGAGGCGGAGGACGAGGAAGGCCGCGTACACGACCCACGTGAGGAGCGTCACGCCCATGATCGCGTCGAAACCCGCGCTCTCGGACTCGAGACGGGCCAGGCCGATGCCGATGCCGAGCGTGAGCGCGGGGAGCGCGACGGCGATCGTTCGAACGGTCAGCGCGTCGAGCGTCTCCAGGGAGGGGGCGCGGAGCCGGAGCACGCCCGCCGCGCGCCGCTTCAGACGCCGCTCCTGCCAGAGGTAGAGAGCGGCGAGGGCGGCCGCGAGCGTGAAGCCTGCGAAAGCGGCGAGGATGAGTCCTACATGGAAGGCGAGGAAGACGTCCCCGAACTCGCTGCGCGCCGGCTCCCCGACCCCGCCCGCGGCCCAGGCAAGGACGAGCAGCAGCGCCGCGAGCGGCATGACCACGAGGCCGAGGAGGCGGAAAGGCGCCCGGCAGCCCCAGATCAGGTAGACGCCGACGCACATCCACACGAAGAGGTTCAGCGAGCCGGCCCAGCTCCCCCACGGGAAGCCGTCCGCGCCCGCCGCCTGCGCGACGAGAAGCGCCGTCTGCGCCAGCCAGCCGAGCCGCACGCCCCAGATCGCGTAGCGGACGAGCCGGCCGGGCCGAACGGTGTCGCCCGCGTACGCGACCGCGGCCTCCGCGTAGCCAGCGAGCGCGGGCCAGAAGAGGAGAAGCGCCACCTCGCCCACTAGTGCCGCTCCAGGTGATTCTGCCCCGCTTCTGGCACGCGAAAAGCGCGGCAGGGAAGGACGCAGCGAGCCCGCGTACTGGTGAGTACGTGGGCGACCGAGGACGCAGCCTGGCGCAGCATTGCAGCCGCCAGAAGTGTGGCGGGTTTTTCCTGGAGGGGCACTAGGCGGCCTCCTTCTTTCGACGGGCAAGCTCGGCGAGCTCGGCGACCTCGCGCTCGAGGCGCGAGAGCTTGAAGGCGTAGATGACGAGGTAGGCCAGCAGGACGCCGAGCACGACGAGATAGGCCGCGGTGACGTATTTCTCCGCGGTCGTCATTCGAGCGCCTCCCGGAGCTCGCCGAGCCGCGCGTCGATCCGCTTCCCGGTCAGCTCGTTGACGTAGAGCGACCCGGCGAGCGCGAGCGTGCCGGCGAAGCAGACGACGAACGTGATGAGCTGGCTCGCCGTCAACCTCGTGTTCACCTGGCTGTCGAAGACGACCGGATGGATGAGCCCCTCGGCGAGGCGAATGGCGAGGAAGCTGACCGGGATGAGGACGACGCCGAAGAGCGCGTAGACCGCGGACATGCGCTCCCGCCGCGGCCCAGGGTCGACCGAGAACCGGAGCATGAAGTACGCCGAGTAGAAGAGGAAGAGGACGAGGAAGAGGACGAGCTGGCGCTCCTCCCAGCTCCACCAGGTGTTCCAGGAGGTGCGCGCCCAGATCGACCCGGTGACCAGCGTGAGGATGCCGAAGATGACGCCCATGTGCACGGCCGTGTAGCTCTCGAGGTCGTACCGCTGCTCGCGCGTCCAGAGAAGACGGAGCCCCTTCCAGGCCGCCCAGCCGAAGCAGGCGTAGGCCGTCAGCGCGACGGGGACGTGGATGTAGAAGATCCGCTGCCGAAAGCCTTCGAGCGGAGCGTTCGGCACCCAGTAGAACGCGAGCGCGAGGCCCACGAGCAGCAGGGCCGCGGTGGCGGCCGCGAGCGCGACGGCGCGGCTATTCCGTAACGACGTACTCAAAACTCGCCCAGGACAGGATCGCAAAGATCAGGTCGTAGAGGACGAGGAAGCCGAGGTAGCGGCCGGGATCGTCGGCAATCGACGCGCCGACCCCGCCGACGACGATCGGGATCGCGAGCGGCAGGAAGAGGAGGGGCAGGAGGAGCTCTCGCGCCCGGCTCGCGGCCGCCATCGCCGCGAGGAGGGTGCCCACGGCGGCCAAGCCTCCGTCCGCCAGGACGACCGCGGCGACGAGCTCCCAGCTCACGGGCTCGAAGAAGAGCGCGAAGGCGGGCAGTGCCACGACCTCCGCGAGAGCGAGGAACGCGAGGACGGCGATTCCCTTCCCCAGCCAGATCGCGCTCCGGTCGCAAGGCGCGAGCACGAGCCCGTCGAGGACGCGCTGGTCGCGCTCCGCCGCGAAGGCGCGGGTGAGCCCCAGGATCGCCGTGAACACGATCGCCACCCAGAGAAGCCCGTACGCGGCGGCGTCGGAGGCGTCGGCGGGCAGCGCGAAGCTGAAGACGACGAGCGTCGAGACGACGAAGAGGAGCATCGCGGGAAGCGTGTCCCGCGAGCGCAGCTCGAGGAGAAGGTCCTTGCGCGCGAGCGTCCCGACATCCGCCAGATAGCTCATGGGCCGGTCTCCGGCCCATGAGCGTGTGGAGGGAGTGTGGGGGAACCGGGAGGTTCCTCCACTGGGTCAAAGAGAGGGGCTCGTGGGGGGAACATGGTTTCCCCCACGGGAGCGAGCCGAAGGCGAGGGACGGTCATCCGAGTGCGAGCGTCCCGGTGGCCAGGCGTGCCAGCTGCTCGGGGTCGTGCGTCGCGAGGACGACGGTCCGCTTCCCGGCGAGGGCGCCGAGCTCCGCGTCCAGCAGCGCCGCCCCCTCCTCGTCGAGGCCCGCATACGGCTCGTCGAGGAGCAGGAGGTCCGGCTCGTGGAGGAGCGTCCGGCAGAGCGCCAGCCGCTGCTGCATCCCGCGGGAGAAGGTCGCCACGCGCTCGCGGCGCGCCTCCCAGAGCCCGTAGCGCTCGAGCAGCATCCCGATCCGCTCGCGCCGCTCCGGCACGCGGTAGAGCCGCCCGTAGAGGTCGAGGTTCTCGAGCGCGGTCAGCTCGCGGTAGACCAACGGCTCGTGCGCGAGGTACCCGATGCGACTGCGGTCGACCTCCACCTCAAGCTCGCCGGCGGTGGGGACGAGGAGGCCGGCGCAGAGCGCGAGGAGCGTCGACTTCCCGGAGCCGTTCGGCCCCGTGACGAGCAGGACGTCGCGGTCGGCGACGTCGAGATCGAGGTCGCGCAGAACGCGCTTGGCGCCGAAGCTGCGACCCAGTCCGCGCGCGGCGATCATGCGAGGACGTCCGCAAGCACGAAGGCGAAGAAGGTCAAGCTGATGACCCCGTTCATCGTGAAGAAGGCCGCGTCCAGCCGCCTCGTGTCACGCGGGGAGACCAGCGAGTGCTCGTACGCGAGGAGAATCGCGACCGCCGCGACGCCCAGCCAGTAGAGGGCGCCGGCGTCGAGGGCCAGCCCGGCGGCGGCGAGAAACACGACCGTGGCGATGTGGCACGTGCGCGCGGCCGCAAAGGCGGCGCCCGCACCGAAGCGGGCGGGAAGGGAGTGGAGGCCGTGCGCCCGGTCGAAGTCGAGGTCGAAGAGCGCGTAGAGGATGTCGAATCCGGCGACCCAGACGGCGACGGCGGCGCCGAGGAGCCACGCCTCGAGAGGCAGCTCGTTCGTGATCGCCGCCCACGCGCCGACCGGCGCCAGCCCGTCCACAGCGCCGAGCCAGAAGTGTGAGAGCCAGGTGACGCGCTTCAGGTACGGGTAGAGGACGAAGCCGACGACCGGGATCGGCCACAGCCAGTGCACGATCGGCGCGAGCTGGTAGACGGCGACGAGGAAGACGGCGAACGAGATCAGGGAGAAGAGGACGACCTGCCACGGCCGCAGCGCACCTCGCGGCAGCTCGCGACCGGCCGTACGCGGGTTCCGCGCGTCGATGCCCGCGTCGATCAGCCGGTTGAGCGCCATCGCGAGGCTGCGCGCGCCGACCATCGCCACCGTGATCCAGAGGAGGTCGGCCGCGCTCGGGACGCCGTCGACGGCGAGGAACGCGCCGATGTAGGCGAAGGGGAGCGCGAAGATCGTGTGCTCGAACTTGACGAGCGAGAGGAAGAGCCGCGGGTAGCGCAGGACGGCGGAGGTCAATGTTCCTCCTGGCGATGCTGCTGTGCTTCTGCGTCGCGAGCACCAAGCCAGAGGTCGCACTCGGCCGAAGCCAAGGCTGAAGAAGCCTTGGTGGGGGCGAGGGTGGGCTCTGGCGCCGCGTGATCGCGGGACAGAAGTGCGGTGTGCATTGCCTGGAGGGACATTAGGTCGGGCGGTGCGCAGTGGGCTCGCCGGCGAGGAGCGCGAGGGCGTGCGCGAGCGCCGGCCGCAGCACCTCGAAGCCGTCCCGGGCACCGCCCGGAGAGCCGGGGAGGTTGACGACGAGCGCTGAGCCGGCCACCCCGGCGACGCCGCGGGAGAGGAGGCCGTGCACGGTCTTCGCGATCGCGTCCGCGCGCACCGCCTCCGCGATCCCGGGCGCGGCCCGGTCGAGGACGTCCTGGGTCGCCTCGGGCGTGACGTCCCTCGGCCCGAGGCCGGTGCCGCCGGTCGTGAGCACGAGCCGCGCGTCCGCCGCGAGCTCCCGGAGGGCGTCCGCAATGGCGTCGCGCTCGTCCGGGACGACGCGTCGTTCTACCTCGTAGCCTTCCTCCGAGAGCAGCTCGCCCAGGACCTCCCCGCTGCGATCCTCGCGCTCGCCGGCCGCGACCCCGTCCGAGACCGTCAGGACCGCGGCCTTCATTCGACGACCTCCTTCGTCTTCCCGAGCAGCCGAACGTCCTCGAGAACCATCTTCTTGTCGATCGCCTTCGCCATGTCGTAGACAGTCAGCGCCGCGACCGTCGCAGCGGTGAGAGCCTCCATCTCCACCCCCGTTTGAGCGGTCGTCTCGACGCTCGCTTCGACGGCGACGCCGTCCCCCTCCACCTCGAGGCCGACGTCCACGTGCGTGAGCGGAAGGGGATGGCAGAGGGGGATCAGCTCTGCCGTGCGCTTCGCTGCCATGATCCCGGCCACCTGGGCCACGGCGAGCGCGTCGCCCTTGGGCAGCGCCCGCAGGCGCTCCGCCGTCCCCGGGCTCATGCGCACGAACGCGCGGGCACGAGCGCGTCGCCGCGCGGACGGCTTCGCGCCCACGTCCACCATGTGGATCGCGCCGCTCTCGTCGACGTGGCTGAGCTCGTCGCCCTGCACGCCGTAAGACTAGGCCCAACTAGGCAGAAAGCGGCGATCCGAGTCGTTCCCGCGCCTCGTCGAGGTCGGCGAGCTGCGCCTCGATCCAGCCGGCGATGTCGTGCTCCCGTACGTGGGCGGCGATCGCCTCGCGGCGTCGGCGGCGCTCCCCGGCGGCCATCGTCAGCGCCTCGTGGATCGCCTCCGCCTGGCCGGCGACGTCGAACGGATTCACCGTCAGCGCCCAGTCGCCTAGCTCCTCGTGCGCACCGGTGTTCTCCGAGAGGACGAGCACGCCGTCGCGGGCGTTCACGAGCGGCGCCTCCTTCGCCACGAGGTTCATCCCGTCGAAGATCGCGTTCACGAGCAGGACGTCGAACTGCTTGTAGGCGGCGACGGCCTGAAGAAAGTTGTCGCGGATCTGGAGGTCCAGCGGCACCCAGCCCTCGCGCTGGAAGCGGTCGTTGACGACCCGCGCCGCGCGCTGGATCGCGCCCAGGTACTCCGCGTACTCCGGGATGTCCTGGCGGGACGGGTCGAGGAGCGCGAGCATCTGCACGCGCTCGTGCATCTCCGGATGGGCGTCCAGGTAGAGCTCGTAGGCGCGGAAGCCGCGGACGACGTTCTTCGACGGGTCGGTGCGGTCGACACGGAGGATCAAGAACTCGGGTCGCCCGGCCGCGATCGCCTCCTCCTCCGCCAGCACGATCTCGCTGCCGGCGACCTCGTCGAACTCCTGGGGGTCGACGGAGATCGGACGCGCCCGGACGCAGGCGAAGCGCTCCCCGATACGCACGTCGCAGGTGGAGAAGTCTGCCTCGACGTCGAGCATGTCCTCGCAGCACCGGAGGAAGTTCTGACGCCAGCGCTGCGTGTGGAAGCTGACGACGTCGTTGGCCAGCAGGCCCTCGTGAACGGCGCGCCGGATCGGCTCGGGCAAGACGCGCCAGTACTCGGGCATGGCCCAGGGGATGTGCACGAAGTGGGCGAGAAGGGCGTGCGGCGCCTGCTCACGGACGAGCGTCGGGGCGACGTAGAGGTGGTAGTCGTGGAAGAAGACGGCGGCCTCCGGCTCCCGTTCGAGTTCCGCCAGGACCGCGTCGGCGAAGTTGCGGTTGACGGGGACATAGCCCTCGTTCCAGGCGTGGTGGAGCCCGTGGTCGACGTCGGGCGCCGCCGCGAGACCCCACAGGTAGTGCTGGATGAACCACAGCATCGGGTTCGCGATCACGTTGTAGTACCAGTCGTAAGCCGAGGGATCGTGAGCAACGAGCCGAAGGCGATACGGCGCTCCCCCGCGCGCCGTCTCCTCGATCGCCTCTTCCTCGGCTTCGGCCGCGACGACCCTGTCCTCGTCCGACATGGCGCTCGCGATCCACGTGACGTCGTGGTGCTCGACGAGGCTGCGGAGCGCCGTCACCAGCCCCCCGCCTCCGCGTCGGGCAACTCGCTCGCCGCTCGTGTCGCGGTCGTGGATCACCGGGCCGCGATTCGAGACGACGATGAGCTTGCGCCGGCCCACCATCCCGGACACCCTAGACGCTCGGCGAGTGCGGGTCAGCCCACTCTGAGCGAGGTGACCAGCTCGTCGACGGCCGCCCCGTTGCCCGAGAGCTCGTTGAAAAGCGCGAGCCAGTCGCGCAGGAGACGAGGCGTGAGGAAGCTCCGGCGCACGAACTCCTTCCCCTTCAGCGCCATCGAGCGCGCGTGCTGCGGGTCGTCGAGGATCCGCTCGGTCGCCGTCGCACACTCCTCGACCGACTCCACGAGGTAGCCCGTCTCTCCGTCCTGGATCTGGTCGACGATTCCGCCGACCCGCCCCGCGGCGATCGGCCGGGCCTTCCACAGGGCCTCCGTGACCGTGAGCCCGAACCCCTCTCGCACGGACTTCTGGAGGAGCGCCGAGGAGTGCACCTGGAACGCGTTCACCTCGACCGAGCCGACGTTGTTCAGGTTGGAGAGGATGAAGATGTCAGGGTCGCCGTCCGCGGCGCTCACGGTGCGGTTGTAGTACTCCCACCCCTCGGGATCGTCATGAGCCATCGACCCCACGAGCGCGAGCTGCACCTGCGGGTACGAGCGGCGAACGATGCGCCACGCCTCGATGACTCCGAGGGGATCCTTCCACGGGTCGAAGCGCGAGACCTGCGTGACGAGGGGCCGCTCGACGTCGATCCCGAACTGGTTGAGGATGTAGGCCGCGTCCTCGGCGGAGAGAGCCATGTTCTTCGGAGCGAGCGGGTCGATCGCGGGCGGCCAGATGTAGGCGGCAGGGAGGCCGTTTCCGGAGGGCACGTACTGGCGTCTGTGGAACACGGTCGCGTCGTAGCGACCGAGCCACGGGAGCAGGAAGTCGAGCACCGAGCGGTTCGGCTCGGACAGGTCGATGTGGCAGCGCCAGATCCAGTGTGTGGCCGACCCGCGGGCGTGCTCGATGACGGCCGCCGGCTGGGGATCGTGAACGATGACCGCGTCGTAGGTGCCCTCGAGCGCCTCGGCGTTCAGCCTGTTGTACCGCCGGAAGGTCTCCTGCTGCTCATCCGAGAGGCCGGTCGAGTCGCCCTGGAGAGCGTTGTGAATCGTCTTCGTGACGTCGAAGAACTCGTCCTGCCCGTAGATCACCCGCCACTCCGCGTCGAGTCCTGCGTCACGCATGAGGGGCACAAGCGTGTAGAGGATCTCGGCGACACCTCCGCCGAAAGCGGTCGCCGAGAGGTGGAGGACGCGCTTCCCCTGGAGCGGCTCGGCCAGCGCTCTGATCTGGTCCATGAGCCCGTACCTCGCAAGCGATGCGTAGTCGGCCAAGAGCTTCGTCCCGACGTTGACCTGCTGAAGCTGCACGGCGGCGGAGGATACCGCGCGCGTCGGGCTTCGAACCAGGAGGGCTTGACGGAACGTCGCTCGGCACAGCCTGCGTTTTGTCAAGCCCTCTTAGTCGAGGTGCTTCGTGAAGCGGAGGCAGGACCCGGTCCCGCCCGAGCGGGGCCCGATCGTGAGGCCGTCCGTGACGGCGCGGATGATGGCGATGCCGAGGCCGCCCTCGTCGAGCTCGCCCCCGTTGCCCTCGAGGACCCCGAGGTCGAAGCCGCCGCCCTCGTCGGAGACCTCGACGTCGAGACGCCCGTCCACGACCTCGTAGCGAATCGCCACTGCGCCTTCCCGCCCGTCGGCGTACGCGTGCCGGATCGAGTTCGAGCACGCCTCGGTGAGCGCGAGCTTCACGTCGGCGATCACCTCCGGCTCGACGGCGAGCGGGCGCAGGAGCCCGGTCAGCGCAAGCCGGCCCAGTGCGATGTATTCGGCCTTCGCCGGAATGACCAGAGAGACCACGTTCGCAGAGCTTCCGTTCTCGTTCGTCACGCGCGTAGGTGCCGCAGCCGCGCTTTGATCCGGGCGAAATCTAGCGAGATCGGCACGAGTTACTGCCTCGAGGCGGCAGGTACCCGTGCGCCGGGGCATCGAAACCGCGCGAGCCGGGCCTCCGCGACCGCGACGGCCTCGGGGCTCGAGTCGACGAGGACGTAGCGGCGGTCGAGCTCGGCGCAGACGGCGCCGAGCGTCCCGGACCCTGCGAAGGGATCGAGGCACCTCTCGCCGGGCCTGGTGGACGCCTGCACCATTCGCCGCACGATCCCCGCGGGCTTCTGGGTCGGGTAGCCGGTCTTCTCTCGCCCCGTGGGCGAGACGATGGTGTGCCACCACACGTCGGTCGGGAGCTTGCCGCGCGCGGCCTTCTCCGCGGTCACGAGCCCGGGCGCCATGTACGGCTCACGCTCCACCGCCTCGGCGTCGAACCAGTAGCGCTCCGGATCCTTGACGTAGACCAGGATCGTGTCGTGCTTCGCCGGCCAGCGGCGGCGCGGGCGGGCGCCGTAGTCGTAGGCCCAGACGATCTCGTTCAGGAAGCATTCCCGCCCGAAGAGGTCGTCGAGGAGGAGCTTGGCGTAGTGCGCCTCGCGGTAGTCGAGGTGGAGATAGAGCGTTCCCGTCGAGCCGAGCACGCGTCGAATCTCCCGCAGGCGCGGCTCCAGGAAGCCGAGGTAGTCGTCGAAGGAGTCCGGGTACGAGGACTCTCCCAGAACGCGCGTCGCGTACCGCCGCCCACCGAAGCCCGCCCGGTCGCCGTCGTCGCGGGCCACCGTGGCCAGCGTTCGCCGCCGCTGGGGACGGCCCGTGTTGAACGGCGGGTCGGCGTAGACGAGCTGGAAGCAGCCGTCATCGAAGGCGGGGAGGACCTCCAGGTTGTCTCCGAGGAGGATCAAGTCCTCGTCTCGCCGCGGCACCCGCCCGAGTCTAGAGCCCCCGGCGGCTGGGGGGCGTCAGCAGGCGAGCGTCGGTGGGTTCTCCGGGCGCTCGCCGAGGACCGCCGTCACGGTCAGGCGCTCTGACCCTCGCAGGACGGTGAGGCGGATGCGGTCGCCGGGAAGCTGCTGCTGATTGACCGCGCGCACGACGTCCTCTGCAGACCGCACCGGCCGGCCGTCGATCGCCACGACGAGGTCGCCCCCTGGGCAGAACATGAGCCCCTCGAACTCCGTCTCGCGGCCACCACCCCGCAGGCCGGCCCTGGCGGCCGGGCTGCCTTCGGCAACCGCCTGGACGGCGGCCCCGCGCGTCTCCGAGAAGTCGAACCGCTCCGCCAGCCGCGGCGTCAAGGTCTGCGTGGTCACGCCGAGCCATGCGTAGCGAACCCGCCCGGTCCGGATCAGCTGCTGCATCGAGCGCCTCGCTGCGTTGATCGGCACGGCGAAGCCCACCCCCTCCGCGGTGCCGGACTCGCTCCGGATCTGCGCGTTGATCCCGATGACGTCGCCGCGCGCGTTGAACATCGGTCCGCCCGAGTTCCCACGGTTGATGGGCGCGTCCGACTGAATCGCGTCCACGAGGTTGAAGCCCGACGTGATCGAGTCGATCGAGCGCTGCGTCGCCGAGACGACACCGACGCTCAGCGAGCTCTCCTGCCCGAACGGGCTGCCGATGGCGGCGACCGGCTCGCCGACGACGACCGTGCTCGAGTCGCCGAGCGGCACCGGGCTCACGGGATGATCGGCCGGGTCGACCCTGAGCAGGCCAACGTCGTCGAACACGTCCCACCCCACGATCTCCGCCGGGACCCGCTCCCCGTCCCGGAACTGGACGTACACCGTGTCCGCCGCCGACGGAGCCTCGTTTCCGGTCGTCTCGCCGGCCGTCGTGATCACGTGCGAGTTCGTGAGGATGTAGGCGTCCTCGGAGACCACGAAGCCCGATCCCTGCGCGGCCGTGACGTCGTCGATCGAGCCCTCCCCGAAGAGGGCGAAGATCGTGACGACGCCCGCCGCCCGCTTGCGGTAGAGCTCGCTCGCGTCGAACCCGTTCCCGACGAGCGGCCTGGCGGCGTCGCCTTCGACACGCTCGGCCGCGGGGGCCGCACCGTCGGGCGTCGGCACGAGCACGGTCTCCACGCGGCGCCCGTCGTCGTCGACCCAGCCCACGGCCTTCCCGAGCGCGAGTGCGAGGGTGCCCCCGAGCGCGGCGGAGACGACGGCGACGACGGCAATGGCCCCTGGGCGGCTCACGTCCGACTCATCGTAGTGACGCCGGGTGAGTCTGCACGGCGGACTATCTTGCTACATCTGCCACAAGCGCCGGGCCGCGCTCCTCCGCCTCGGAGAGCGGAAGCGTGAGCGTGAAGACGGTCTCGCCCGGTCGCGAGGAGAGCACTATCGACCCCTCCATACGCGACGTCAGCTCTGAGGCGATCGCGAGTCCGAGGCCGCTCCCCGACGCCTTCCCGCCGCCGGCGCGGTAGAAGCGCTGGAAGAGCTGCTTCTGGTCCTCGAGCGGGATCCCAGGGCCGTCGTCGCGCACCTCCAGGACCGCCCCGTCGCCTCGCCGACCGGACGCGATGCTGACGGTCGTGCCGGGCGGTGTATGCCGGATGGCGTTCTCGACGAGCACGCGGGCGATCTGCTGCACCCGAAGCTCGTCGCCGAGCCCCTCGACGGGCTCGTCGGCGTCCACCCGGAGCGTGTGCTCCTCGGCCTCGGCCACCGCGCGGAACTCGTCCGCGACGAGCCGGGTGCTGGCGGCGAGGTCGAAGGGCGCGATCTCGACCTCGAGCTGGCCGGCGTCGAGGCGCGAGAGGTCGAGAAGATCGGTGGCAAGCCGCGTGAGCCGGTCGATCTGGTCCCGCATCTCCCCGAGGAAGTCCTGCCGCACCTCCGCATCCATGTCCTCGTCCGCGAGCAGCTCGACGAATCCGCCGAGCGAGAAGAGCGGCGTACGCAGCTCGTGGGAGGCGTTGGCGATGAACTCCCGCCGCGCGCGGTCGAGGACGGCGAGCCGCGTCCGCATCCCGTCGAACGCGTCAGCGAGTTGCCCCACTTCGTCCCGTCCCCGGTCGACCACCGGCGTCTCGAAGTCGCCGCCGGCGACACGCTCGGCGGCCTCCTCGAGACGGCGGATGCGGCGCGTGAAGTTCCAGGCGAGCAGATAGCCCGCGAGCCAGGAGATAGCGAGCGCGACCGCGCCGGCGACGAGCAGGCTCCTGCGCACGAGGCGCACATTCGCAAGAACGTCGTCGAGCGGCGCGGAGAGGAGCACGATCCGGCCGTCGGCGAGCGCGTAGGCGACCTCCGCGAAGTCGCCGCCGTTCCGCTCGAGGCGGCCGGTGCTCGGCAGCCCCGTCTCGGCGGCCCGCAGCGCAAAGAGATCGTCGGAGACGTCGCCCGACTGAAACGTCTGCGAGTCCGCGAGGATCTGGAGCTGCTCGTCCGTGAGGACGGCGAGGACGACGATGCGGGCGCGGAGGGCCTCGCCCTGCCGGGTGACGACGGTCTGGACGGCGAAGACGTCGGACACCCCGGAGACTTGCTGCGCCACCCCGGGCGCCACAGAGCGCAGGGCCGTGATCTTCGCGTTCACGAGCCGGTTCTCGAGCTGCGGGACGACGGCGACGTAGACGATCGCGAGCGCGCCGGCGACGACGGCGAAGAGGACGAGCCCCACCTTGACGCTCAGGCTGAAGAGGGGCGGGCGCCTCATCGCACGTCGCGGAAGCGGTAGCCGGCGCCGCGAACGGTGAAGATGAACTCCGGCTCGCCCGGGTCAGGCTCGATCTTCTCGCGCAGGTGCCGGACGTGGACGTCGATCGTCCGCGGGTCGCGGTACTCCGCACCGCCCCAGAGGTCGTCGAGCAGCGCTTTTCGCGTGAAAACGCGACCGGGGTTGGACGACAGTGTGCGCAGCAGCTCGAACTCGAGGTACGTGAGCTGGACGGCGTCCCCCCGGACTTCGACGGTCCGGCGGGCGGTGTCGATGCGCAGCCCGTCGACCTCGATCACCTCCTCGCGGGCCGGCGGCGGCGGGAGCTGCGCGCGGCGCAGGAGCGCGCGGACTCGGCTCATGAACTCGCGGATCGAGAACGGCTTCGTGATGTAGTCGTCGGCGCCCAGCTCGAGGCCCAGCACCTTGTCGCCCTCGTCGCCGCGGGCGGTGAGCATGATGATCGGCACGGCGCTCCGCTCCTCGCGCAGGCGCCGGCAGACGGCCAGGCCGTCGAGCCGCGGGAGCATGAGGTCGAGGATGACGAGGTCGACCGACTCCGCCCGGTAGCGCTCCAGGGCCTCCTCGCCGTCGCGAGCCTGCACGACGCGGTAACCCTCGCGCTCGAGCGGATACGTGAGGAGCTTCTGCACCGACTCCTCGTCGTCCACGAGGAGCACCGTGGGCCGCTGTTCCATGGCTGAGTAAGGATAGGGGCGGCGGTCGGCTCGACTACACTCCCAGGGCTCATGGCCGCAGTCGCTCCACGCCGTCGGCCGCGGCGAGGGTCCCTCGAGCGGCCTGTCTCGACACGCATCTACCGGGCCGCGTGGCTCGTCGTCGCCGTCCCCGTGCTCGTGGCCGCCTTCAGCGTCGGTCGGCCCGATCCGCTCCCGAGCCCACGGATCCAGCCGTACTTCGACCAGACGACGGCGGTCCAGTTCGCGACCCAGCTGACCAGCGACTATCCCGACCGCTTGCCGGGGTCGGAGGGAGCGCGGGGGGCCGCGGACTGGGTGGAGACCCAGCTCCGGCAGTACGACTTCGCCGTCGAGCGGCAGACGTTCGTGGCCGAGATTCCGGGCCTCGGAACGGAGGAGCTTGTCAACATCGTCGCCGTCGCGCCCAGCTCCGGAACAACGGGCGTCCAGTCCCAACGCGCGGTAGTCGTGCTTGCGCACCGGGACAACGTCGGCCGCTCCCCGGGCGCCGACGACAACGGGTCGGGCACCGGGGCGCTCCTCGAGCTCGCCCGTGACCTCGGCAACGCGTCGCTCGCGCATCCGTTCGTCCTCGTCTCCACGGACGGAGGCGCCTACGGAGGCCTGGGCGCGGCCCATTTCGCCGAGAGCTCCCCGTTCGCGGGACGCACCGCGGCCGTCGTGAACCTCGACTCGATCGGGGCGCCGTCCTCCCCGCGGATCGAGTTCGGGGGCGACACCCCGCGCGTTCCCAGCCCGACGCTGCTCGCGACCGCCGATGATGCCATCGAGACTCAGACCGGCGCCGAGCCGGCGAGGCCGGGAGGGCTCGCCCAGCTCATCGATCTCGGCTTCCCCTTCAGCTTCTACGAGCAGGCGCCCTTCGTCTCGCGAGGCGTACCGGCAATCACGATCACGACGAGCGGCAGCCGCCCTCGCCCGGCGGACGGCGACACGCTCGCCAACCTGAACGGCGATCGGGTCGGGGAGCTCGGACGCGCGTCGCAGATGCTGCTCGGCTCCCTCGACGAGTCCGCCGAGGTCGCCAGCGGGACGCAGTCCTATGTCTACTTCGGCACGCGCCTGCTCTACGGCTGGACGGTGCAGCTCGTCCTCGTCGCCGCGCTCCTTCCGTTCCTTGCCGCGACCGTCGATCTCTTCGCCCGCTGTCGCCGTCGCCGCATCGCGCTTCGCCCGGCCCTGCGGAGCTATCTCAGCCGCCTGGCGGTCTGGCTCTGGCTCGGCGCCATGTTCGCTCTCTTCGCCGCCCTCGGCCTCTTGCCGAGCGGCGCCGACAGGCCGATCGGCCCGGACACGGCTGCCGCCGGCGACTGGCCGGTCGCAGCACTCGGAGCGCTCCTCGGCGTCTCGGCGCTGGCCTGGCTCGTCGTGCGCCCGCGCCTGACCCCGACGCGCTCGATCGCCCGGGAGGAGGAGCTCGGCGGCCATCTCGCCGCCATGCTCGTCCTCGGCGTGGTCGCGCTCGTGGTCGCGGCCGTTAACCCGTACTCGCTCCTTTTCCTCCTTCCCTCCCTGCACGCGTGGCTCTGGCTCCCACAGGTCAGCGACAGAGGGCGAGCCGTGCAGGCGGCCGTCTACGCGATCGGGTTCGCCGGCCCGGCCCTTCTGCTCGCCTCGCTCGCCTTCCGCTTCGGGATGGGGCTCGACGCGCTCTGGTACGTCGTCGCGCTGACGGCGGTGGGCTACATCCCTATTCCCCTCGTGATCGCGTTCCTCGCCTGGGGAGCTGCGGCCGGGCAGGTCGGCGCAGTCGCGGTCGGCAACTACGCGCCCTACCCCGACGTCACCGAGCGCTCGCGCGGTCCGCTCAGGGAAGCCGGTCGCCAGGCTATCCTCGTCTGGAGGAGATCCCGCCGGCGCCATCTCGTCGCCGTTGACTCCCGGGAGGATCGGGCCGAAGCTGAGTCCGGAGAGAGCTGATGAAAGTGCGGCGCCTCGGAACAGTGCTCGTCGTCGGCGGCTTGCTGGTCCTCGCCTATGCAGCGGCCGTCCTCTTCTGGCGCGACCCGGTCACCGACCTCTACAACCGCTACCAGCAGAACCGCCTCGAAACGGCGCTCGAGGAGGAGTTCGCCGCTTGGGACTCGACCCTCCCCCCGCGGGCCGAGGAGGAGCCGGTCGAAGACGAGGAAGGCGACGGGCCGGCAGCCGTTGACATCGCCGCCTCCCGCGCGGCGACCGCACGCGACGCGAGGCGGTTCCTCAGGGAGCTCGAGCAGGGCCAGGCCTTCGGGCGCCTCGCGATTCCCCGCATCGGTTTGGAGAGCGTCGTCGTCCAGGGAACGCGCTGGGGCGCCGATCTCTCCCGCGGCCCCGGTCACTACGAGCGGACGTCGGTGCCGGGGCTCGGGAAGACGGTCGGGGTCGCCGGGCACCGGACGACTTTCGGAGCGCCCTTCCGGGAGATCGACGAGATCCGAGTCGGGGACGAGGTCACGCTCGAGATGCCGTACGCGACGTTCCGCTACCGCGTCTCCGAGCACGAGATCGTCGACTCGGATGACTGGAGCGTGATTCGCAACCGCGGCTTCGACACCATCATGCTCTCCGCCTGCCACCCGCTCTACAGCGCCGATGAGCGCTGGATCGTCTACGGCCGCCTGGTCGAGGTGAGGCCCCGCAGTGGCGGCGCGTACACGCTCGCGGCGGCGGGTTAGCTACAGCGACAGGAAACGCACGGGGGAGCCCGCGGGCATCTCCCCCTCGCCCCCGTCGATCCAGACCAGGGCGGACGCGCGGCCGGCGCGAACGATCATGTGCGACTCCTGGCCGGACAGCGGGTCGAGCACGACCTCGTCGTTCTCGCGCCGGACGGCCGCGCGGACGAGCTCGTCGCGCTCGGCGTTCCGGCGGACGGCGGCGCCGAGGGTCCCGCTCCGGAAGGCCGGGAGCGGGTCCGGCAGCCCGAGGAGCGCGTTGACGGCCGGCCGCACGAGCACCTCGAAGGTAGCGAGCACCGAGACCGGGTTGCCGGGCAGGTTGAAGACGAGGTGGCCGCGGCGGACGCCGAACGCGACGGGCTTTCCGGGCTTCATGGCCACGCCCCAGAAGACCTCCTCGACGCGAAGATCCGCCTGCACCTTCCTGACGAGATCGTGAGGTCCGACAGAGGCGCCGCCCGTGGTCACGAGCATGTCGAAGCCCAGCAGCGCACGCTCCATCGTCCTCCGGTGCTCTTCCTCCTCGTCGTGCACGACGCCGAGCTGGGCGGGCACCGCCCCCGCGAGCTGGAGCGCCGTGGCGAGCAGGAGCCCGTTCGACTCGTAGATCTGGCCCGCCTCGAGCTTCTCTCCGGGCTGGCGGAGCTCCGAGCCGGTAACGAGGATGCCGACGCGCGGACGCTTCGTGCAGCGCACCTCGGCGACCCCGGCCGCCCCCAGCGCGCCGACCTGGCCCGGACCGAGTGCGACGCCCGGCTCGAGCACCGTCTCGCCCACGCGGACGTCGCCCCCGCGCTCGCGCACGTTCGCCCCGGTCCGCACGGGTTCTCGCACGAGAACGCCCTCCGCTCCTTCCTCGACGAGCTCGATCGGGACGACGGCGTCCGCACCCTCGGGCACGACGCCGCCGGTGGCGATCGCCATGGCCTCACCCACCGCGAGCGACCGCGAGGCCGGCTCGCCGGCGGCGATGCGCTCCACAACCGGGAGGGTCACCGGCGCATCCCGGGTCTCGGCCGAGCGCAGCGCGTAGCCGTCCATCGCCGAGCTCGGAAACGGGGGAAGGTCGACGATCGACACCGCCGGCTCCGCGAGCACACGGCCGGTCGCCCGCTCGATGGGCACCCGTTCCGCCTCGAGCGGCTTCGCCCGCTCGAGGACGAGGCGCTGCGCCTCAGCGATCGAGATCAGCTCCGGCACCTGGATCACAAGGGTACGGCGTCGCGCAGGAGGTAGGCCGACAAGGCGAGCGCGAGCCAGCGCGCAGTCCGATCCTCCTCGACGGCGGCCAGCGGGACGGCCCACACAGCGTACCAGGGCACGAGCCACGACGTGGCCACCAGGAGAAGCCCGGCCGTGAGCGCCAGTCGCGCGCGACCGCGCCACGCCTCCCGCAGAAGCCATAGATACGCGAGGACGAAGGCGATTGCGAACGCGAGGGCGACGGCACCCTCGGAGATTCCCAGAGCTGCGATCCGGCTTGGAATCGCATACCACGCCCGGTCTTCTGCGAGGTTCGTCGCCAGCGGGCCGGCGGCCCTGATCCAGGCGAGTCCGTACAACCATGTGGCGATCGCCACGAGCACGCACGCCCCGACCGCGAGGCCGCGGTGGTCGACCTGCCGCCCCGTCCTGCGCGCCTCGAGAAACCGTAGCGGCAGAAAGAGGATAGGGACCCACTTGATCGCGATCGCGAGAGCCCAGGAGACACCCGCGAGCGTCCCCCTGCCCGCGGCGGCGAGAGCGAGCGCGCCGAGGACGAAGACCATCATCCAGGCGTCGTTGTGCCCGCCGCCGGCAAAGTGGACGGCGAGAAGCGGGTTCCAGCCGACGAACGCCGCGGCGAAGGCAGGCTGCCGTGAGAGGCGGGCCGCGAGCAGGACGAGAGCGATCATCGCCGCCGCCGCGAGCCCCTTGTACGTCCACGCTGCCGCGTCCGGCGACTCACCGACCGCCGCCGCATGCGCCTCCGAGGCCAGCGTGAAGCCCGGCCCGTAGACCGAGGTGGTGTCGCGCCAGTGGGAGCCCATGAGCGGGTAGGCGGGGTCATCCGGATAGTCGCTCGGGACGTCGACGTAGGGGTTGCCGTCGTGCACCGCGGCGATCCGTCCGTAGTCCCAGTACGTGTAGGCGTCGGTCGAGAGGAGCACCGGGCCCGCGAGCGGGAGCAGCTGGATCGCACACGCAAGAGCGATGACCGCCCGTCGCTTCGTCACCCCGCCCGCCCGGCCGAGCAGGAAGAGCCCGGCCAAGTACGCGACGAAGGCGCCGATCGCAACTCCGAGGTAGAGCCACGACCAGGCCGAGTCGTCGCCCTCGTGCTCGGGGACGAGCGGGGAGCTCTCCGGGTACGCGAACGAGACGGCGGTCGCCGTGAGCGCGAGCACGAGCGCCCCGGCGACGAGCGCCCAGGCGGCGCCGGCGCTACGGGGCGGTCGTGGTCGGAGGAGGCGCAGTCGTCGTCGGTGGCGGCGCGGTCGTCGTGGGCGGCGCGGTCGTCGTGGGGCTTTCGGTGGTCGAGTCTTTCTTCTTCTTCTCCTTCGGCTCGCCGAAGAAGGCGTACTCGCCCTTGAACGGCACCCAGACCACGGAATTCTTCGGATAGGGCCACGCCAGAGGGGAAACGCCCGCAAAGGCGCGCGACATGAAGAGGTTCCAGATCGACGCCGGGAAGGTCCCGCCGGCCACCGTGATCCCGTGGACGCTCGTCATCTCGATCTGGGCGTTGGGGTAGCCGACCCAGACGACGGTCGACGCCCTCGGCGTATAGCCGGCGAACCACGCGTCGGCATAGCTGTCCGTCGTGCCCGTCTTACCCGCGATGTACGGGTCGCCGTAGTTGGCGCCGGTGCCGGTGCCGGCGTCCACGTTGTCCTGGAGGATCCGGGTCACCTCGTAGGCGACGCCGTCCGCTATGACCCGTTTCCGCTTGGAGACGCCCCACCCGGCGCCCGTGTCGACCCGGCCGTCCGCGAGCACGACCTTGCGGATCGCCATCGGCTCGGAGCGGACGCCACCGGACGCGAGCGTCGCGTATGCCGAGGCCATCTCCAGCACGGAAACGGCGTTCGAGCCGAGGCCGATCGACGCGACGGGCAGCAGCTCGGTCTTGATCCCCATCTGGCGCGCGATCTTCACGACGTTCTCCGGGCCGACGTCCAACGTCAGCCGCGCGAAGACCGTGTTGTCCGAGGCGAGCGTCGCCGAGGAGATGGGCACGGGTCCCGAGTACGAATGGCTGTAGGTGGCCACGTCCCAGGGCTCCGAGTTCGGGTCCGGCTGCCAGTGGAACGGCGCCGAGAGGTACCTGGTCGAGTACGGGTTGATCCCCTGGCGGATCGCCTCCGTCAGCACGAAGGTCTTGAACGAGGAGCCGGACTGCCGCCGTCCCTGCGCCGCGATGTTGAACTGGATGTTCTTCTTCCCCGGGACGACCGCGGTCATCGCACGGATGGCCCCGTTCTTCGGGTTGATCGAGACGATGGCCGAGGCCGGGTCGCCCGGCTGGTTCAGCGTCTCCTCGATCGCCTTGACCGCGAGCCGCTGGTAGCGCGGATTGATCGTCGTGTAGACCTTGAGCCCGCCGCCGCGTACGGTCGTGGCTCCGTACTTCTCGATCAGGAGCTCCCGCACGTAGCTGAAGAAGAAGGGCTCGCGGATCCTCGTGTAGATCCGGCCCCGCTTGAGCTCGATCCGCTGCCCGACGGTCTCCTGGTAGGTGGCCTGGTCGATGTAGCCGGCGTCGCGCATGGCGGCGAGGACGTCGTTCCGGCGACTGAGCGCCTGGTCGGGGCGCTGGAAGGGATCGTAGATCGAGGGCGCCTGCGGCAGCCCGGCGATCATGGCCGCCTGTGCGAGGTCGAGTTCGGCCGCGCGCTTCGAGAAGTACGTCTGGGCCGCGGCCTCGACACCGTACGCGTGGGCGCCGAAGTAGACCTGGTTCAGGTACGTCTCGAGGATCTTGTCCTTGCGCCAGCGCTTGAGCTCGGCGCCGGTCAGGCCCGGAGGCGTACCCCCCCAGAGCTTCGGAAGCCCCTCCTCCTCGAGCTTCATCGCGAGGCAGGCCTCCTTGGTCTTCCGCTCCCAGGAGACATCCCTCCCGATGTAGAGGTTTCGTACGAGCTGCTGCGTGAGCGTGGAGCCTCCCTGGACGATCTCGCCGCTCTGAAGGTTCTTGACGGCCGCCCGGACGATGCCCTCGTAGTCGATGCCCGAGTGGGAGTAGAACCGCCTGTCCTCCACCGCCACGGTGGCCTGCGCCACAAGCGGCGACATCTGGTCGAGCGCCACCGGCTGCCGGTTCTTCTCGGCGGGGATGGCGCCGAGCACGGAGCCGTCCGCGGCGTAGACGAACGAGTTCTGGCCGATCGAGACGGGCTGGAGCGACGCGAGCGAGCAGCTGTTCTTGAACGCCTGAGCGCCTGTGAAAGCGGCTGCGACCAGGATGGCGATCGTCGCCAGGGAGATGGCGAGAATGGAGACGAAGATGAACTTCAGCGACTGCGACCGGTCGTGGCGGCGACGGTTTCGACGACGACGCCTGTTCCGGTTGTTCACCGCCCGCAGGCCCTTGTCGTTCCCGTCGTCCTTGCCGTTCTTGCCGCGGTTGCGCCCGTTCGTCGTCACGCGTAGATGCCCTCGGCCTTCAGGCGCTCGACGACCGCACGCCGCAACGCCGAGGAGAGCTCGCCCGCCTCGGCGGAGCTCCCCGCCCAGGTCTCGACCGTCACGACTGCGCCGGTCGGGTCGAGCTGGCTCACGTAGACGTTCGGTTCCTTGACGGTCATGGTCTCGGGAAGACGGTTCGCCTCCTCGAGAAGGAGCGCGAGCACTCGGTCGAGGTCGGCGGCGAGAGGCACGGTGACCCGCACCGCGACCAGCTGCTCGGCACCTGCGATGGTGGCATTCCTGATGGTATCGGAGGACAGCTTGGCGTTCGGGACGTAGTACCTCGCACCGTCCCCGGCACGGATGGTCGTGTACGTGAGACCGATCTGCTCCACCGTGCCCGAGGCGCCCGCGACGGCGACAGCGTCGCCGAGCCGGAGGGGCTGCGCGAACGCGACCAGGATGCCCGCGACGAAGTTCGCCAGGGTCGACTGCGCCGCCAGGCCGACGATGAGGGCGATGACGGCGGAGGACGCGAGGATGCTGCCGGCGACGTCGCGCACGGCGGGGAAGACGAGGAGCGCGCTCAGGACGCCGATTCCGAAGATCACGGCCAGGGCGCTCCGTCGCACGACTCGGTAGACCGTGAGGGTTTCGGGGCGCAACGTGAAGTGCCGCGAGATCATCCGGTCGACGACCCGGGCGACGATCAGCGTCGCGAGCAGGACAAGGCCCGCAACGATTGCGCGCTCGATCCACTCGTCCATCGGTGGAGAGTTCTCTAGAAGGGGAGGTGCTTCCTGCCCGCGAAGCCTTCCTCGAGGCCGTGCCAGTGCGCGACCTCAGGCTCCCCGAGCTCCCAGCAGAGGAGAACGGCGTCGCCGCTCAGAGGATGGCGCGCGGGGAAGTCGACGAGGCCCCGGTCGAGGTCCTTGACCTGGGCGCCGAGGCTCTGGATCTCCTCGACGAGCTCTGCGAGCCCCGCGGCCGCGCGTGCAACTGCCTCTTGGAGCTCGCCGACGCGGGTCGGGTCGAGGCTGCCCCCGTTGCCTGCGACGAGCGTCTGTACCGCCTCGAGCTCGGCGCCGAGCGCCACGAGCGCACGCCTCTCCTCGACCAAACGCTCGACGAGGGGCCGCACGCCCGGCAGCGCATCGTTCGCCTCCTCCGGCGTGAAGAGTTGCATCTTCGCCATAGTGCCAATCGCCGTGAGAACCCGCCTCCTCTCCACCGCCCTGCTCCTCGCGCTTGTCGGCGCCTCCGGCTGCGGCGAGCGAGGCGAGCCCCTGGGTGAGATCGAGCAGCCGTACCCCGTCACCGTGCAGGGTGCCAGCGAGAAGCCTGCCGCCGTCGCCTCGCGGCCGGAGCGGATCGTCGCGCTCGATCCGGGCTCGACCGAGCTCCTGATCGCGCTCGGTGCGCGCGACCGCCTCGTGGGGGTCCCGGCAGGAACCGAGCGGGGCGAGGGCCCCCAGAAGGCGCCGCCCTCCGCGGTCGACGTCGTCTCCCCCAACCTGCAGCTACGGGTCGACGAGATCGTCGAGCTCGACCCCGACCTCATTGTCGCCACACCGAGCACCGATCTCCTCGACGTCACGCGCGCCCAGCGGGAGAGCGGGGCCACCGTCTACGTCCAGCCGAGCTCGTCGGTCGAGGACGTCCTTCGGGCAACGCTCGAGCTCGGCCTCCTCGTCGGGGAGCCGGTCGAGGCCCGCAGAGTTGCGTCACAGATCCGCTCCGGGATCGCGGCGGTGGAGGACCGTGTCGCCGACGAGCCGGTGCGTACGACCTTCGTCGACACCGGCTTCTTCATCACCGTCCCAGCTCGCTCGTTGCTCGGTGACCTCGTCCGCCGCGCGCGCGGGGAGAGCGTTGCGGGGGAGACCCCGGGAGGGGAGCCGTTCCCGCTCGCCCGGCTGCGGCGGCTCGATCCCGCCGTCTACCTCGCCACCTCGGACAGCCGCGTGACCCTTCGGGACCTTCGCGCTGACCCGAGGACGGAGGACCTACGGGCCGTCCGGCGCGGTCGCTTCGCCGTTCTTCCCACGGAGCTCGTCCAGCGCGCGGGGCCGCGCCTCGGCCAGGCGCTCGAGCGGGTCGCCAAGGCACTTCACCCCGATGCCTTCGCGGAAGACGGCTAGTCCGACCGCAGTCGACCTCGACGCGGTCACCGTCGACGCGATGGGCACACTCGTCGAGCTCGACGCACCGGCAGGCCGGCTTCGAACCGCTCTGGCCGAGCGCGGCTTCGAGCGGGAGCTCGAGGACGTCGCGGCCGCCTTCCGCGCCGAGGTCGCCTACTACCTCCCGCGAACCCTCGAAGGGACCGACCAGGCGAGCCTCTCCGACCTTCGGCGTCGCTGCACGGCCGTGTTCCTCGAGCACGCGAAGGTCGAGCTCGACGCCGAAGGCTTCACGTCGGCGTTCGTCGAGAGCATCGTCTTCGAACCGCTCGCAGGGGCCGCCTCGGCGCTCGCGCGCCTCCGCAGGGCGGGCCTCGTCCTCGCGTGCGTCTCCAACTGGGACATCTCGCTCGCCGGACAGCTCGAGCGTGCAGGCCTCGCCGGCTCCTTCTCCGAGATCGTCAGCTCGGCCGAGGCGGGCGCGGCGAAGCCTGACCCCGCCATGTTCGCGGTGGCCCTCGAGCGCCTGGGCGTCGATCCTGCGCGCACCCTGCATATCGGAGACGGTGACGCGGACCGCGGAGGGGCCGCCGCGGCCCGGCTCTCCTTCGAGCCGGCGCCGCTCGCTACGCTCCCCGCACGGCTGGGACTCGGCCGCAAGTCATGAGTAAGCGAACGCGGGGCCTCTCCACACGCGCGATCCACACGCCGCCGCTGCCCACCGGGGCGGGGGAGCCTCTCGTCGGACCGATCGTAGCCTCGACGACGTTCTCTTTCGAGCGCGTCGCCGAGCTCGGCCGCGTGATCTCGGAGGAGGAATACGGGTTCACCTACGCGCGGCTCCGCAACCCGACCGTCGAGGAGCTCAACGCCGTCGTCGCGGCCATCGAGAGCGCCGAGGCGGCGCAGGCCTTCGGGTCGGGGATGGCGGCGATCAGCGCCGCTCTGCACTCGAGCCTCGCGTCGGGAGACACCCTCCTTCTTCCGCAGCAGCTCTACGGCACGACGTACCAGCTCGCCGAATCGCAGCTCCGGCCACGCGGGGTCGAGATCGTCTACCTCGACGTCACCGACCCGAGCGCCTGGGAGCGACCGGCCCGGGTGCGGTACGTCGAGACGATGGCGAACCCCGGCTTCCCGCTGGCTGACCTGGCCACGCTCGCGGCGACGAAGGGCGACGGGCTCCTGATCGTCGACAACACGTTCGCGTCGCCGGCGCTCTGCCGACCGCTCGAGCTCGGCGCCGACCTCGTCTGCGAGTCCGCAACCAAGTACTTGAACGGGCACCACGACGTCACGGCGGGCGTCCTCGCAGGCAGCCGCGAGCTCGTGGCGGCCGCGCGAGGCCACCAGATCGTGGTCGGCTCAGTGCTCGACCCGTTCCCGGCGTTCCTCGTCCGCCGCGGCCTGAAGACGCTGACGCTGCGCCTGGAGCGGGCGAGCTCGAACGCTCTCGCCACGGCGCGGTTTCTCGAGATGCACCCGAAGGTCGAGCGGGTGCTCTACGCAGGGCTCGAGAGCTTTCCGCAGTACGAGCTGGCGCTGCGCCAGCTCGGCGGCCCCGGCGGCATGCTCGCCTTCGAGCTCGTGGGCGGCCGCGAGGCCGGCGAGCGCTTCATGGACGCGCTCGAGCTCTGCGGCCGGGCGACGAGCCTCGGCGGCGTCGACACGGTCCTCCACCACCCCGCCTCGACGAGTCATCGCCAGTACTCGCCGGAGCAGCTCGCCGCGGCGGGTATCTCATCGGGTCTGCTGCGCCTCTCCGTAGGGTGTGAAGATGCCGACGACATCGTCGCCGACCTCGAGCAGGCGCTCGCGCAGGCATAGCCCGACCGCGCTCGGGCTCTGGATCGCCCTCTCGGCACTTCTCATCGCCGTCGCGTTCTGGTCGGCAGGCCAGGAGGGCGGGACCGAGGACGCCCTCTACGACGCCGACCTGGCCGTCGGAGGGCTCTTCTTCTACGGACTCATGGCCCTGATCACGTTCGGCATCGCACTCGTCTACGGGCGCCCGCTCCGCGCGCTCGGCTTTCGCCGGTTCCGCCTGCGCTGGGTCTGGATCTCCTTCGGGATCGTCGTCCTCACGATCATCGTTGCCCGGGCGCTCGAGCCCGTCCTCCACGGCGGGGAGGAGCAGGGGTTCGCCCCCGAGAGCTGGCAACCCGAGCACGCCGCGGTCTTCGCCGTCAACTCCGTCGTCCTCATCCTCGTCGGCCCGTTCGCCGAGGAGCTCTTCTTCCGTGGCCTCGGCGTGCGGGTCTGGGCCGTCTTCGGCGGCCTCGTCGCGATCCTCGCCACAGGAGTCGTCTTCGGACTGGTGCACGGCGTCCTCGGGGCGATCCCGCCGCTCGTCCTCTTCGGCGTCGGGCTCGCCTGGGTACGGCTACGTTCCGCGAGCGTGTGGCCGCCCTTCATCGCACATGCCACCTACAACGGCCTCGGGATCCTGCTGCTCGTCATCGCCTGGGCGACGGACACGCCTGTCTCCTAGCCGCTTATCCTTGAGCCATGCGGCCGAGCGACCCCGAGCAGGATCCCGTCGTCCGCGATCTCCGGACACGCATCACGGAGGCCGACCGGGCGATCCTCACGGCCGTCAACGCGCGGCTCGAGCTCGTCCGGGCGCTCCGCACGCACAAGCTCTCCCAGGGCTGGGATTTCGTCGACCGTGACCGCGAGGAGCAGCTCCTCGACTCGCTTGTGCGCGAGAACCCCGGGCCTCTCACGGAGGCGGGACTCCGCCGGCTCTTCGGCGACCTGCTCGCGCTTACCAAGCGCGAGGTCGACGGCGAGCCCTAGCTCCTACTCCGTGGAGAAGTCCTCGGGCTTGACCTCGTCGAGGAACTTCTTGAACTCCTCGACGACCTCCTCCTCGTTCACGTCTTCGTGCTCGAACTCGATCGCGCTCTCTTCGATCACCGCCTCGGCGGCGAAGATCGGCGCTTCGGCGCGCACGGCGAGGGCGATCGCGTCGCTCGGACGCGAGTCGATCTCGATCTCGGCCCCGTCGATGGCCACCGTGATGAGCGCGTAGAACGTGTTCTCGCGGAGCTCGGTGACGGCGATGCGGACTACGCGAGCCTCGAGCTGGGCGAGGATGTCCGTGAAGAGGTCGTGCGTCATCGGGCGCGGCGTCGCGGCGCCCTGGAGCTTCATGAGAATCGCGGCCGCCTCCGGATGACCGATCCAGATCGGGAGGAACTTGTTTCCGTCGGCGGTCTTGAGCAAGACGATCGGCTGCTTGCCGACCATGTCGAAGCTCACGCCGTAGATGACCATCTCGTGCATGGGCAGGACTGAGTCTGATGATAGCCGCGCCCCTTCGAACCGGAACCGGCGACGGAGTCTTCACCCGGCCCAGCTTGAATGGACGACCCGCAGGTGAAAGAGTCTTGTGCCCGTTGGCTCGAATCCTGCGTCCACTCGCCGTTGGTGTCGGGGTGGGTGGGCTCCTCGGACTCCTCATCGCCGGTACCGGCTCCCGCATCGCGATGCGGCTGATTGCCCTCGCAGACAATCGGGAGGACTTCGGCCGGGTTACGAGCGCAGAGGCAGTCGTCGGCGACGTGACGCTTGACGGAACGCTCACCGTCCTGCGCACGGGCGTCCTCCTCGGCATTCTCGGATCTCTCCTCTATCTTGGGCTTCGGCGCTGGCTGCCCCGTGAGCGCCGTCTCCGGACGCTCGCGTTCGCCTGCACGATCGTAGGGTTGGGCCTGTTCGTCACGGTCGAGGGGAATCAGGAGGACTTCGCGTTTCTGAACCTCGGGCTCAGCCTTGGCCTCTTCGGCGCGACGCTGCTCCTCTTCGGCCTGGCGGTGCCTCCTCTCGTCGATCGGCTGGCTCCTCTACCTCACACTCGGGCTCGCGGTGCCTCGCTCGTCACATCCCTCGTCGTCGCCCTCGCGCTGGTTGCCGGCGTCTTCGCGGTGAAGCACGCGGTCGAGTTCGCGAACGGGACGCGGATCCCGAGCTAACGGGGCCCCTTTGACTCGACCCCGAACGGGTCCCGGCTTCCAAGCCTGGCTGTGCCGCTCGCCTCGCCCGCCGGCGCAGCCGGTCCGTTGGCAGGCAGCTCGAGATGGGCGATCCTGGATTCGAACCAGGGACCTCCGCCTTATCAGAGCGGCGCTCTAACCGACTGAGCTAATCGCCCGCGCCGACGGATTGTAGCCGCGCTCGCTCGAGGGCCTCGACGATCTCCTCGAGCTCGAGCTCGCTCGCGAAGTAGACCTCGATCCGCCCGCCGGCGACCTTCGCGTCGGCTCCCGTAAGCCTCCGCACGGCGTCCTTGGCCCGCTCGGCCAGAGCCGGATCGACGGGCTGCTTGCGCCTCGGCTTCGTCCGCGCGCCGGCCCAGCGAGCGGCACGCTCGGCCGCGCGCACCGACAGTCCCGCGCGCACGATGCGACGCGCCAGGGCACGGCGCTCCTCGTTGTCCGGCACAGCCAGGACTGCGCGCGCATGACCCTCGGAGAGCCGGCCGCGCTCCACTAGCCCGAGAACGTCGTCGGGAAGCTCAAGGAGCCGTACTCGGTTCGAGACCGTCGGCTTCGAGCGGCCGACCTGTTCCGCGACCTCGCCCAGACCGAGCCCGAACTCGTCCATGAGGACGGCGTAGGCCCGCGCCTCGTCGACAGGGGAGAGGTCTTCTCGGGCAACGTTCTCGACGAGCGCGAGGAGGAGCGAGTCGCGGTCGTCGGTCTCGCGAACGAGGGCCGGGATCGTGGCCAGGCCGGCCACCCGCGCCGCGCGCCAGCGGCGCTCCCCCGCTATGAGCTCGTAGCCGCCCTCTTGAGCCGGGCGCACGACGACGGGCTGGACGAGTCCCTGGGCTCGGATCGACTCTGCGAGCTCGTCGATACGCTCCCCGTCGAGCCTCTTCCGCGGCTGGCGTGAGTTGGCCCGGATCGCGCCCACGGGGACGTGCACGAGCTCGCTCGTCGCGGCCGCGCCGCCCATGAGCACCTCGAGGCCGCGCCCGAGGCCGCGCCTCGGGCTGGGGCTAGCCGCGGTCGACAAGCTCGCTCGCCACCCGGTAGTACGCGTCGGCCCCTGCCGAGCCGCGGTCGTAGACGGTGATGGGCAACCCGTGGCTCGGCGCCTCCGCCAGCCGGACGCTCCTGGGGACGACCGCGGTGAAGACGAGGTCGCCGAAGTGCCGCCGCACCTCGGTCGCGACGTCTGCGGCCAGGCGCGTCCGCCCGTCCACCATCGTCAGGATCATCCCGCCGAGGGCCAGGCGGGGATTGAGCCGTGTCCGCACCAGCTCGATCGAGTGGAGAAGCTGGGCAAGACCTTCGAGCGCGTAGTACTCGCACTGGACCGGGACGAGCACGCGGTCGGTCGCCGCGAGCGCGTTGACCGTCAGGGGTCCCAGCGAGGGCGGACAGTCGATGAAGACGAAGTCGTAGCGCTCGCGCGCGGGGGCCAGGGCCTCCGGGAGGAACGTCTCGCCGTCGTCTCGCCGCGCCAGCTCGACGGCGGAGCCGGCAAGCTCTGGGCGCGAGGGCACGAGATCGAGGTTCAGAAAGTCCGTCTCGTGCGCGACCTCCACGAGCGGAGCGCCATCGAGGAGGTCGTAGGTCGACGTCCCGTTCGCGCGTTGACCGAGGCCGGAGGTCGCATTCGCCTGCGGGTCGAGGTCGACGACCAATGTGGAGGCTCCGGCCTCCGCGAGACAGGCGGCGACGTTGACGGCGGTCGTCGTCTTGCCGACGCCGCCCTTCTGGTTCGCGAGGGCGAAAACCTTCCCCACGAAAGCGATGCTAGTCAGGCGAGAGGACGTTTCCGTGCCATTCCCGGACGACGCGGGAACCGCTCCGGCGTCGGCTCCACCTTCGGAACGAGGAGGAGGGAGCGCCGGGAGGAGCCCAGGAGCGGAATGACCTCCGGCGCAGCCCCGCCGACCATCCGCGCGGCTGTCGCCGCGGGCTCGGGATCGACCTCCCCGGCGAGCAGGATCACCCGCCCGCCGACACGAACGAGCGGGAGGCACCACTCGAGGGCGACCGGCGGCGGGGCGAGCGCCTGCGCGAGCGCGGTGGCGTACGTCTCTCGACCCTCCCCCCGGGCATGCTCCTCGGCGCGGGCGCAGATGACCCGGACGTTTGGAAGCTCCCGCGAGACGGCCTCCAGGAACGAGCACGTACGGCGCTGGGCCTCGAGCAGGTCGACGCGCAGCTCGGGCCGGGCCAGCGCGATGGGGATCCCGGGAGAACCGCCTCCCGCGCCGACGTCCACGACCGGCCCTTCCCGTACGAACGTCGCGGCCGCGAGGGCGTCGTCGACGTGAACCCGCCGCGCCTCGTCCGGATCGCGCACGGCTGTCAACCCTGGCTCCGCGAGCAGCGCCTCGAGCCACCGCTCGAGCCGCGGGTCCGAGAACGTCACTCGGAGGGTGCGGGAGAGACGACGACGCGCCTGTTCGGCTCCGTCCCGTCGCTCGAGGTGACGACGTCCTGCCGCTCGGCAAGGTGCACGTGGACGATCTTCCGTTCGACGGCTGTCATCGGCTCGAGGGCGACCGGGCGCTGAGCCTGAACAGCATCCGAGGCGGCCCGCTCGGCGAGCCCCTCGAGCGCCTCTCGCCGCCGCTCGCGATAGCCGGCGGCGTCGACGACGACCTCCTTGCGCCCCTCGTCGGACCCGCGCCAGAGGACGGCGTTCGCAAGGTACTGCACCGCATCGATCGTGTGCCCGCGCTTGCCGATGACGAGCCCGAGGTCGGGTCCCGAAAGCGACGCGTGGATCGCCTCCTCGTCCTCCGTGATGGCGATCCGACACGGCGCGCCGAGCGCGGCGCACACGCGCTCGAGCAGCTCGCGAAGCTTCGCCGCCGACGTCCCCGGCTCCTCGCTTGCGGGCGGTGCGGCCGGGGGAGGCTCGGAGACGCGGGCGATCACGCGCGCCGGCACTTGGCCGACGCCGAGAAGGCCACGCTCGCCCTCGGACAGGACTGTGAACTGGACGCTCGCCTTGTCGAGTCCGGGAAAGCGCCGCTCCAGCTCCCGCAGGGCGACCCACTTCGCCTCGCCGACCGTCTCGCCTTCGGCCTCGGTGATGCCGTCGTTCTCGGGTGCGACGCCCTCGGTCTCGCTCATCGCCGAGCCCTCGGGCCCTTCTTCTTTCGCCGCCGGACGCGCTGCTGACCCGGCGGAGCCGGCTTCGTGTCCCCCTCCGCCGCGGTTGCCGTCTCGGGCGAGGGCTCCGGCGCGCGAGGCGACGTCCTCGACGTCCGCTTCGCCGGCGGCGGCGGCCTCGGCACGAGCCGCCGAGTGATGAGGCCCTGGCCGACGGTCCAGAGGTTCGTCGTCGCCCAGTAGAGCATGAGTCCGATCGGGAAGTTGATGACGAAGAAGATGAAGAGGAACGGCAGCGCAAGGAAGACGTAGCGCTGGCGAGGGTCCATCGTCGTGGACATGAAGTACGTGGAGGCGACCTGGCTCACCACGTAGACCACGAGCAGAAGCCAGCCCGACCAGTGCGAGTCGATGTGCTCCGTGATGCTCGGGACGAGCCCGAGCCAGCCGAGGTCGGAGTCGGGGTACTTGGGGAGGACCTCGTCGTCGAAGTCGCGCAACACGAAGAAGAGCGCGAAGAAGATGGGGATCTGGAGGAGGATCGGGAGGCAGGAGGCGGCCGGGTTGACCTTGTTCTCCTTGTAGAACTTCATGACTTCCTCGTTCATCCGCTGGCGATCGCCCTTGTACTTCTGCTGGATCGCCTTCATCTCCGGCGCGTGCAGCTGCAGGCGCTGCATGGAGCGGATCTGCTTGATCGTGAGCGGCAGGATCACCATGCGCACGATCAGGGTGAGGACGATGATCGCCCAGGCCCATGGGAGCCCGATCGAGGCGTGCAGCCACTCGAGCACCGCGGTGAGGACGTTCTCGATCGGCGTCAGCGGGTGCATCGTCAAGCCTTGAAGACCGTCTGGTCGCGGGCGTAGTCAACGCCGCCGTGGCTCCAGGGGTTGCACCGCAGAAGCCGCCAGCCGGCGAGCACGAGCCCGCGGAGGACGCCGAACTCACGGATCGCGTCGAGGGCGTACCGGGAGCACGTCGGGTGGTACTTGCAGCGCGGGCCGAGGAGCGGGCTGACGACGAGCCGATAGGCGTGGATCGGCAGCGAGACGACGTGCCTCACGCCCCAGTCCCCTCCGCGAGGCTGAAGACCTCGGCCACGCGCTCTGTCAGCCACGGGAAACCGCGGCTCTCGACGGCGTCGGCGAGCCCGGGCCGCGCGATGAGAACGTAGTCATGCCCGGCGGGCAGCCCCTCGCAGAGCTCGTCGAAGGCGGCGCGGAGGCGCCGCTTCAGCCGGTTCCGCTCGACCGCCGCGCCGAGCTGGCGCGAGACGGCGAGGCCGAGTCGCGCTTCGCCTTCGGGGCCCTCCTCCCTCGGGAACGCATAGAGGACGAGGAACCGGGTCGAGACCGACCGGCCCTTGCGGTAGACGGTGTCGAAGTCCCGCGAGCGCGAGAGGCGGTGGCGTCGGCTCACTCGACCCCGCTCACGCGGAGAGGCGCTTGCGCCCCTTGGCACGGCGACGCTTCAGGATCGCGCGGCCCGCGCGCGTCGACATCCGCGCCCGGAATCCATGCCGGCGCTTCCGCCGGCGCACATTCGGCTGGTACGTTCGCTTCACGAGAGAAAGAGTGTCGAAACGGCCGCGAAGTGCGGCCGGGCGATCAGTATAGAGGAGCGGTCACGGCGTCCGGGGAGGAGAGTTCGCGTCTGGGTAATCCACAGCCACGAAGGCGCATGGAAGGAGGCAAGAGACCACCTTTCCACACCTGTGGATAAGCGTGTGGAGAGGGCCTAAATCCCTGCAAAGTGCCCCTTTTCGTGCTCAGCGATTTCCCCAGGCGGAAGCGTTGAAGCGGGCCGCAAGACGCTGCTATAGTCGCCGCTTCCGAGACCGGCGGAGGAGCGGAACAAGGGCGTGCAGCGGGCGTCAGAGTTGAGTGCGGACGCACTTTGGGGCGAGATCTCGTCTCGCTTGCGCGACGCCCTGAACGACGCCACCTACACGACGTGGTTCTCCGAGGCGAGTCCTGGCGCCTCCGACGACGAGGCCTTCGTCGTTCTCGTCCCCAACGACTTCACACGCGAGTGGATCGAGGGCCACTTCCGAGGTCTCCTCGAGGCGATCGTCCGCGATGAGCTCGGCGCCGAGCGGACGGTACGAATCACTGTCCGCGAGCTCGCGCCCCATCGCGACGCCCACGTCCCGCCCCGGCCGGCCCGCTCGCTCGAGGGCCTCAATCCGAAGTACACCTTCGACTCGTTCGTGATCGGCTCTTCGAACCGGTTCGCCCACGCGGCCGCTCTCGCCGTCGCGGAGGCGCCCGCCCAGGCATACAACCCGCTCTTCATCTACGGCGGGACGGGGCTGGGAAAGACCCATCTCCTCCAGGCGGTCGCCGCCTACGTCACGGAGCACACCGGCAGCCTCTCTGCGCGCTACGTGACGAGCGAGACCTTCATGAACGACTTCATCAACTCGCTTCGCGACAAGCGCATCGAGGGGTTCAAGCAGCGGTACCGCCATTACGACGTCCTCCTGATCGACGACATCCAGTTCTTCGAGCACAAGGAGCGGATCCAGGAGGAGTTCTTCCATACCTTCAACAGCCTCTACGAGGCCGGGCGTCAGATCGTAATCTCGTCCGACCGACCGCCGCGGGCGATCGCGACCCTCGAGTCTCGCCTGCGCTCGCGGTTCGAATGGGGGCTGATCACGGACATCCAGCCGCCTGACCTCGAGACGCGCATCGCCATCCTGCGGAAGAAGGTGAAGACGGACGCGATCCACGTCCCAGACACGCAGGTGCTCACCTTCATCGCCAGCCGAATCTCCACCAACATCCGCGAGCTCGAGGGCGCGCTTACGCGCGTCGTCGCGTTCTCGTCTCTCACAGGACGCCCAATGAGCGTCGAGCTGGCACAGGAGGTGCTGAAGGACGTCTTCCCACAGGGTGAGATGCCCGAGATCTCCGTCGAACAGATCCAGCAGACGGTCGTCGAGCGCTTCGGAATGTCCATGCAGGAGCTGACCGGAGACCGCCGCTCCCAGTCGATCGTCTACCCGCGACAGGTTGCCATGTACCTCTGCAGGGAGCTGACGGACAGCTCCCTCCCGAAGATCGGCAAGAAGTTCGGCGGACGCGATCACACAACGGTCATCCACGCAACCTCGAAGATCGCCAAGCTGATCCAGGAAGACCGGAACGTCTACAACCTGGTCCAAGAGCTCACAGCCCGAATCAAGCAGGCCCGTTGATAGCGCCTGTGGAGAACAACGTCACACTGGGGAGCATTCCTGTCACCCCAGTCCACCTGTGGGAATCCGCCGTTTGTCCCCAGCGGCCGTCCACCGCGCACGACCCCTATCCAAGCGAAAAGATACCGTCTTCCCCGTCGTTCACACTCTCTATGACTACGACAAGAGGTTTTCTTTAAATGACAGCCATGGATACCGTTGTGCTCACGACCATGAGAGTGGTGTGCGGAAAGGAGGAGCTGGCCGAGAAGCTCCAGGTTGTGGGCCGTGGTGTCTCGACGCGGACCAGCGTCCAGATACTCGCAGGCATCTATCTTCGCGCCGCCGCCGGTCGCCTGCATCTCAGCGCGACCGATATGGAGATCTCGGTACGCGACTCACTCGAGGCGCAGGTGGAAGAGGAGGGTGCGATCGTCGTGCCCGGACGTCTCCTGGTCGACATCGTCCGACTCCTTCCGCCCGGTGACGTCACGCTGGAGCATCGGGCTGACGAGGGCGTCATGCGAATGGCGTGCGGCTCAGCCTCCTACCAGCTGAATACGTACGGTCCCGAGGACTTTCCTCGTCTACCCGAGATCGAGCCGGAGACCGCGTTTACGGTGGAGCGGGATGCGTTTCTCGACACGATCGCTCGTGTCGGCCGCTCCGCCTCCCGCGACGAGTCGCGCCCCGTGCTGACCGGCATCCTCGTTCGCTTCGAGAGCGACAAGCTCGTCATGGCCGCGACCGACTCGTACCGCTTGAGCGTCAAGGAGACGGCGCTCTCGGGCGGCCCGGGCCGCGAGCTCGAAGCGATCGTTCCTGCTCGAGCGCTTCAGGAGCTCGGTCGCATCGGCCAGGCGGCCGAGAGCGAGACAATCGAGGTCGGCGTCCAGGAGAACCAGATCGTCTTCGGGGTCGACGGTGTCTGGCTGACCGCCCGGCGGATCGACGGGCAGTTCCCGAACTACAAACAACTCCTTCCCGACCAGTTCGAGGCGGAGGTTCAGCTGCCGCGGGAGGAACTTCTCGATGTCGTCCGCCGCACCGGCCTGCTCGCTCAGCGGAAGTCACCGCTCCGGCTCCGCTTCGAAGAGGGGGAGCTGACGGTCTCCGCGCAGACGCAGGACGTCGGTGAGGCCCGCGAGTCGCTCCCGGTCGCCTACAGCGGCGAGCCGATGGAGATCGGCTTCAACGCGGACTTTCTGCGCGACGGCCTCGAGTCGGTGACCGACGAGACCGCCCGCCTCAAGCTCATCAGCCCCCTTCGCCCCGGGCTTGTGCACGGCGAAAGCGACGACTTCCTCTACCTGATCATGCCGATCAGGCTGGCCGGCTGATCGTCGCGCGGGCCTCGCTTCGGAGCTTTCGCTCGTACGCCGCTCTCGATCTTGGGCTCGTCCCCGGGCTCGTCCTCGTGGTCGGCCCGAACGGTGTCGGCAAGACGAACCTGCTCGAGGCGCTGCATGTCGGTGCACAAGGGTTCTCGCCCCGAACCCGAGCTGAGCCACGGCTCGTCCGCTTCGGCGAGCGGGCGGCGCGGGTGCAGTTGGAGGGAACTGAGAGGGGTTCGCCCGTCGAGACGGAAGTGACGCTCGCGCCGGGTGAGGGCAAGCGGCTCCGCCTGAACGGGGCGGCACTCGGCTCGGCCGAGGAGCTGCGAAGCCGTCTGGCGGCGCTCGTCTTCGTCCCCGACCGGCTGGCCGTCGTCAAGGGTGGGCCGGTGGTTCGTCGTGCGTACCTCGACCGGATGCTCGGGCGAGTCTTCCCCTCACAGGCTGCGCTCCCCGCCGAGTACGGACGCGCGCTTGCGCAGCGCGGGGAGGCGCTCCGCCGTGTCCGAGCTGATCTTTCGACGCGAGCGGCCGTGGAGCCCTGGACGGAGCGCGTCGCCGAGCTCGGGGCGAGCTTGGATGCCGCCCGCGCCCAGCTCGTCGCGCTTCTGGCACCCGGCTTCGCCGTCCACGCAGACGCGCTCGGGGTCTCCGCTGCCACCTTTGCCTACGAGGAGCGCGGCCTGCGGCGAGAGGATCTGGAGACGAGGCTCGACCGTGATCTCGAGCGTGGGACGACCGGCCTCGGCCCTCATCTCCGCGACGTCGAGGTGCGGGTCGACGATCGTGACCTGCGCGGATTTGGCTCCCAGGGAGAGCAGCGGACGGCCGTGCTCGCACTGCTCCTCGCCGAAGCCGCCGTGCTCGCCGAGCGCCGCGGAGCCCCGCCGCTCCTCCTCCTGGACGACGTCTTCTCGGAGCTCGACGCGGGCCGCCGGCGCGCTCTTCTGGAGGCTCTGCCTGCGGGCGGTCAGACCCTCGTCAGCGCGACGAGCGCTGACGCTCTCCCTGCGGACGCCCGGGAGCCGGCTCTCGTCGTCACGGTCAGGCGAGCAGGCGATGCCAGCGTGGCGGAGGTGGCATGACGGTCGCTTGCCTCCCTCGCAAGCTAAAGGCTCGCCCATGAGCGGGCTCGAGCCGATCGGAGACGAGCTTCGGCGTGAGCTGGGGAAGCTCGGGCCGGCGGGCGCGATCGCCGACGTGGTCGCCGCCTGGCCGGCGGCCGTCGGGCCCGCCATCGCCGCGAATGCCTGGCCCGCGCGGATCGCCCGCGACGGAACCCTCCATGTGGCCACGAGCTCGAGCGCGTGGGCCTTCGAGCTGACGCAGCTCGCTGGGTCCGTATGCGCACGCCTCGCAGAGAGTCTGGGAGAGACGGCGCCGACGGCGCTCCGCTTTGCTCCGGGCCGCTTGCCCGAGCTCGGCGCCGATGATGTGGAGAGTTCGGAACGAACCGTGCCGACTCCGTCGCCGAGGGCCAATGCCGCCGCCGCCGAGCTTGCCTCGGAGATCGCGGATCCGGCCCTGCGAGCGGCCGTCGCACGGGCCGCGGCGGCCGGTCTGGCAGCGGCCGAGGGAGAGCCGTCCGGCCGTCCCTTCTGGTAGACTTAGCTTCAGACAAAAATCCCCCAAGAGCAGGGATTTTTTATTGGCCAAGACTAGTTACGACGCCAAGGACATCACCGTTCTCGAGGGCCTCGAGCCGGTTCGCCTTCGCCCGGGCATGTACATCGGCTCGACCGGCGCCCGCGGCCTCCATCACCTCGTCTACGAGGTGGTCGACAACTCCGTCGACGAGGCTCTTGCAGGCCGGAACGACCGCATCGAAGTGCGTCTTCACCCCGACAACGCGGTGACGGTCCGTGACTGGGGCTCGGGCATCCCCGTCGACGTCATGGAGGATCAGAGGATGCCCGCGCTGACGGTCGTCCTGACGAAGCTGCACGCCGGCGGCAAGTTCGGCGGCGACGGCTACAAGGTCTCGGGCGGCCTGCACGGGGTGGGCGTCTCCGTCGTGAACGCGCTCTCCGAGTGGCTCGCCGTCGAGGTTCGTCGCGACGGCAAGGTGTACCGGCAGGAGTTCGCCCGCGGCGCCCCGACGTCGGAGCTGCTGGAAGCCGGCAAGACCGGCAAGGACGAGACGGGCACGACGATCTCGTTCCTGCCCGACTCGGAGGTCTTCGAGGAGCTCGAGCTGTCGGCGCAGACGCTCACGCAGCGCTTTCGTGAGACCGCCTTCCTCACGCGCGGCCTGCGCATCGTCTTCGTCGACGAGCGGGAGGGAGAGGAGACGCTGGAGTTCTACGCCGAAGGCGGCATCAGGGACTTCGTCGCGTACGTGAACGAGACGAAGGACGCCGTGCACCGGCACATCGTCTACTTCGAGGGCGAGAACGGGCAGGGAGCGGTCGAGGTGGCGATGCAATGGAACACGTCGTACGTCGAGTCGGTCTTCTCGTTCGCGAACAACATCAACACCCACGAGGGCGGCACGCACCTCTCAGGCTTCAAGGCGGCTCTCACGGGCACGCTGAACAAGTACGCGCGCGACAAGGGGCTCCTGAAGGAGAAGGAGGACAACCTCGAGGGCGAGGACATGCGCGAGGGGCTCGCCGGCGTCATCTCCGTGAAGCTGCGCGATCCGCAGTTCGAGGGTCAGACGAAGACGAAGCTCGGCAACCCCTGGGTCCGTGGCCTCGTCGAGCAGACGGTCAACGCAAAGCTCGCCGAGTTTCTCGAGGAGAACCCGACCGACGCGCGCCAGATCGTGCAGAAGGCGATCTCGGCAGCCCGCGCCCGCCAGGCGGCCCGCAAGGCCCGCGAGCTCACCCGGCGAAAGAGCGCCCTCGAAGGCTCGTCGCTTCCCGGGAAGCTGGCCGACTGCACCATCCGCAATCCCGAGGACGCGGAGCTCTTCATCGTCGAGGGCGACTCGGCGGGGGGGTCGGCGAAGATGGGCCGCGATCGCACCTACCAGGCGATCCTTCCCCTGCGCGGCAAGATCATCAACAGCGAGAAGAACCGGATCAACAAGGTGCTCTCGAACGTCGAGATCCAGGCGATGATCACCGCCATCGGAACCGGGATCGGCGACGAGTTCGACATCGCGAAGCTCCGCTACCACCGCGTGATCGTCATGACGGACGCGGACGTGGACGGCTCGCACATCCGCACGCTCGTCCTCACCTTCCTCTACCGGCACATGCCGGAGCTCTTCGACCGCGGGCACGTCTACATCGCGGTGCCGCCGCTCTACAAGGTGAAGATCGGGAACCAGGAGTTCTACTTCGAGAAGGACGCCCAGCTCGAGGAGCTGCTCGTGCGCGAGCGCGTCGGCGAGCTCGAGATCCGCTCGCGCAGCGGCGGTGAAGTGAAGATGACCGAGGCGCGCTGGAACAAGTTCACGAACGCTCTCGAGAAGTTCGAGGGCTGGCTCCAGCGCCTCCGCGCGGACTTCGGGCACCCGGCGGCCAACTTCATGGTCACCCATCGCCTGGTCGAGAGCGAGACGCCGACGCTCGAGTCGCTCGGGAAGGCGGTCGACGGCTCGTCCGAGAACGGCTACACGCTCTCCGTGCTCGAGCGGGAGGACGGGGCCATCTCGGTCAAGGTCGTCGAAACGGAGACGAGTGCGGCTGAAGTGGTGCAGGTGCCGGCCGACCTGTTGGTGTCGCCGGTCTACGAACGGCTGCGCACGAGCTACGCGCGACTCGTCGAGATCGTGGGGTCGCCTCCCTTCACACTCGCCCACGGCAAGAAGACGCGCAGGGCCGAGACGTTCGGCCGCTTGCGCCTCGAGGCGCTCGACCTGGCGAAGGACGGCATTCAGCTCTCCCGCTTCAAGGGCCTCGGCGAGATGAATCACGACCAGCTGTGGGAGACGACGATGGATCCGACGAAGCGACTGCTCGTGAGGGTCGACGTCGAGGACGCCTCGGCCGCGGATCGCCTGTTCTCGACCCTCATGGGCGACCAGGTCGAACCGCGCCGCGCGTTCATCGAGTCCAACGCGAGGGACGTACGCTTTCTTGACGTGTAGGCACGGGGTAAGCCGTGTCTGAGGTCGGCGCGCTCGGGCCCGGCCGCATCGAGCCGCGCGAGCTCGAGCAGGAGATGCGCTCGAGCTACCTCGACTATGCGATGTCGGTCATCGTCGGGCGGGCGCTTCCCGATGTCCGGGACGGCCTGAAGCCCGTCCACCGCCGCGTGCTCTACAGCATGCACGAGAACGGGCTTCAGCCGAATCGCCCGTACAAGAAATGCGCCAACGTCGTCGGCTCCGTCATGGGGAACTACCACCCCCACGGCGACTCCGCGATCTACGACACGCTCGTCCGCATGGCGCAGTCGTTCTCGCTGCGCTACCCGCTGGTCGACGGCCAGGGCAACTTCGGGTCGATCGACGACGACTCCGCGGCGGCGATGCGCTACACGGAGTGTCGCCTCGCCCGGATCGCGACGGAGATGCTGCGGGACATCGACGCGGACACCGTCGACTTCGCCCCCAACTACGACGAGTCCCGCCGTGAGCCGCTCACGCTCCCGAGCCGCTTCCCGAACCTGCTCGTCAACGGCTCGGCCGGCATCGCCGTCGGCATGGCGACGAACATGCCTCCGCACAGGCTCTCCGAGGTCGTCGATGCGATCGTCCAGCTCATCGACAGGCCGGAGTCCAACGTCGAGGACCTGATGAAGCACGTGAAGGGGCCCGACTTGCCCACGGGCGCCTACATCATCGGCCGCGCCGGGATTCGCGACGCCTACCGCACCGGGCGGGGCCGCATCGTCATGCGCGCGCGCGCCCACATCGAGGAGCTGCGTGGCGGCAAGTCGGCGATCATCGTCACCGAGCTTCCGTACGGCGTGAAGAAGGGCGGCGAGAACGGCGTGATCACGAAGATCGCCGACCTCGTCCAGGACAAGGTCCTCACGGAGATCTCCGATCTCCAGGACCACTCCGACCGCACGGGAATGCGGATCCAGATCGAGCTGAAGCGCGACGCCGTCCCCCACGTCGCCCTCAACAAGCTCTTCAAGCACACGCAGCTCCAGACGACGTTCGGCTACAACGCGGTCGCGCTCGTGGCCGGAGTCCCGCGAACGCTCTCGCTCCTCGAGCTCGTCCACGAGTACCTCGCCTACCAGCGGGGAATCGTCACGCGGCGCTCGAAGTACGAGCTGCGCAAGGCGGAGGAACGAGCGCACGTCCTCCAGGGCTACCTGATCGCGCTGGACAACCTCGACGAGGTGATCGCCCTCATCCGGGGCTCGGCCGACGTGGACACCGCTCGCGCCGAGCTCATCGAGCGGTTCGAGCTCTCTGAGATCCAGGCGCAGGCGATCCTCGACCTCCGGCTCGCCCGCCTTACCGGCCTGGCGCGCAAGGAGATCGAAGAGGAGTTCGCCGACCTCCGGGAGCGGATCGCGGAGCTTCGCGCCATCCTCGGAGACCCCTCGCGGATCGACGCGCTCATCCGCGAGGAGCTGCTCGAGCTCAAGGAGATCTTCGGCCGCGGCGACGACCGGCGTACGGAGATCGCGGTCGCCGAGGAAGAGCTCGAGCTCGAGGATCTGATCGCCGAGGAGGACATGGTCATAGCGATCACGCGCTCGGGCTACGTGAAGCGCCTGCCCGTGACGACCTACCGGGAGCAGCGGCGCGGCGGCATCGGCGTCATGGGCATGGAGCTGAAGGACGAGGACTACATCGAGCACCTCTTCGTCGCCTCCACCCACGACTACCTTCTCTTCTTCACCTCGGTGGGGAAGGTCTACCGCCTCAAGGTGCACGAGCTCCCGCTCGGCTCGCGCCAGTCGAAGGGCCGCGCGATCGTCAACCTGCTGCCGTTCCGGCAGGACGAGACGATTCGCGCCGTCATCGCGACCCGCGATTTCAAGGACGCCGAATACCTCGTGGCCGTGACGAAGAAAGGCCTGGTCAAGAAGACCCGCTTCGAGGAATACAACACGCCGCTCAAGGCGGACGGCATCATCGCGATCAAGCTGCGCGACGGCGACGAGCTCGTCGCCGTCCTCCACTCCTCGGGCGACGACGACATTCTCATCGTCTCACGCAAGGGCCAGGCGATCCGCTTCCACGAGAAGCTGGCGCGGCCGATGGGCAGGGCGACCTCGGGCGTCACCGGCATGCGCCTGCGCAAGGGCGACGAGGTGATCGCCGCCGACATCGCCCGGAACGATGCCGATCTCCTCGTCGTGACGGAGAACGGCTTCGGGAAGCGCACGCGCATCGATCAGTACCCGGTAAAGGGCAGGGGTGGGCTCGGCGTGAAGACGGTGCAGCTGACCGAGGCGCGCGGCCAGCTCGCCGGGTCGCTCGTCGTGCGGGAAGGCGATCAGGTGATGCTCATGTCCACGGGCGGGACCGTCATCCGCATCCCCGCCGACGGCATCAAGCAGAGCGGCCGGGCCACTCAAGGCGTCATCGTCGTGCGTCTGCGCGAGGGAGAGAACGTCTCCACTCTCGCCCGCGTCGTCGAGCAGGAGAACGGGGGCCTGATCGAGGAGGGAGCGCCGGTCGACGAGGTCGTCGAGGCCTCGGTGGACGATCTCCCCGTGCCGGACGAGTAAGGAGGGCGGGATGGCCACGCGCCGCGCCGAGGACCTGCTCGAACCGGTCGACGTCGCCCGCCACCTCCAGAAGCTCGAGCTCTCCCTCGGCCAGGTCTGTCGCGTCGCGGGCGTCTCGAAGATGCAACTCGACTACTGGACGACCCGGGCTCGCATTCCGACGAAAGGGCGAAAGCAACGACTCTACGACCTGGACGCGGTCGAGACGGTTCTGCTCATCAAGCAGGGGAAGGACAAGGGGCTCTCGCTGCAGGCCGCCATCGACGCCGCACGGCGGTTCAAAGCCGCTCGTCTGCCGCGCTAGGACTCGCGCAGGACGCCGGCCGCGGACTCCGGCGCCATCGTGTTCACGTAGTAGCCCGAGCCGAGCTCGATGCCGGCGAGGACGCCGAAGCGGGGCAGGACCTCGAGGTGCCAGTGTCCGCCGGCGTGCAGCCAAAGGTTGAGCGGGACGCCGCCTTCGGCGACCCGCAGCCTGCGGACTCCCTCTGCGGCGAGCGCGAGGGTCGCTCCCAGTCGCGGGCTCGCGAAGGGGTCGCCCTCGCACTCGAGAGGGGCCGCCAGGAGCTCGTACGGCTGGCGGCCTGCGAACGGGCAGAGGAGGAGCACGCCGTCGCGCTCCTCGACGACGCGGATCCTCTGCTCTCGCTCCTCGGCGAGGACGCGACAGAGGAGGCAGCCGCCGGCGGCCTTTTGCGCCTCGCGCTCCTGGACGACGAGCGGCGGCTCGGCCTCGAGCCAGACGAGCTGGGAATGGCTGTGTGCGAGACTTGCGCCTCCCCCCGCGCCCTCGTTCACCAGCGCGTGGACATACGGGAACCCGGCCTCGCGGGCGGCCGCGGCGCGGGCCTGCCAGGCTTCTGCGACGAGCTCGAGCTCGCGCCCGCCCAGGTCGGCGATCGTCCTGACGTGGCGGGGAGTGTGGACGACGACCTCCTGGCGCCCGACGGCCGCACGCCGAGCGAAGAGCCCGTCGTCGCGGTCGCCGTCCCGTGGCCAGGGGCCGAAGGCGGGGAACTTGTTCGGCACGACCCGGACACGCCAGCCCGGGGTATCGGGAGCGCGCCCGGGCGGGCCGATCGCGTACGTCTCCGGCGGCGTCGCCGCCTCGCGCCCCTCGCAGAAGGGACATCCGGCCGGGTTGTCCTGTTCCTCGAGCGTTTCAGCCCTAGGGGCACCGGGCCGCCTGGCCCGCGAGGGCGCGACCACGACCCAGCGGCCCGAGACCGGGTCATGGCGAAGCTCGGGCGGCGAGTGGCCTTCCGTCAGCCGGCGCCCGTTTTGCCTTTGACGAAGGGGCTCAGGAGGTCGATGGGCAGCGGGAGGATCAGGGTCGACGACCGCTCCGAGCTGATCTCGAGCATCGTCTGGAGGTAGCGGAGCTGGAGCGAGATGGGGTTCTCGGTAAGGACGTCGGCCGCGTCCTTGAGCCGCTCGGCGGCCTGAAACTCGCCCTCGGCCGCGATCACCTTCGCGCGGCGCTCGCGCTCGGCCTCCGCCTGACGGGCCATCGCCCGCTGCATGCCGGTCGGGATTTCGACGTCCTTCACCTCGACGATCGAGACCTTGATCCCCCACGGCGAGGTAGCCTCGTCGATGATCTCCTGAAGGATCGCGTTGATCTTGTCGCGCTCCGAGAGAAGCTCGTCGAGGACATGCTGGCCGAGTACGCTGCGAAGCGTCGTCTGGGAGATCTGCGACGTGGCGACCATGTAGTTCTCGACTTGCACGATCGCCCGCTCGGGGTCGATGATCCGGAAGTACGCGACCGCGTTCACCCGGACGGGGACGTTGTCCTTCGTGATCACCTCCTGCGGCGGGATGTTGAGCGTCACCGTCCGCAGGTCGACCCGCACCATCTTGTCGATGACGGGGATGAGGAGGAAGAGGCCCGGGCCCTTCGGCGGCGAGTGCAGTCGCCCGAGGCGGAAGATGACGCCCCGCTCGTACTCGCGTGCGACGCGGACGGACGCCGCGAGCAGGAGCACGATGATGATGAGAACGGCGGCGACGGCGATCAGTGCGGGGGTCATCAGGCTCCTTTCCGTTCGAGCGCTGGCATCCTATGCGACCCGGCCTAGGAGGCCGACACGGCCGCGGGCTCCTCGACGCGCGCGACCTCGAGCACGAGGTCCTCGCCGATCCCCTCGACACGAACGTGCTCGCCCGGGAACAGCGGCTCTCCGTCGGCGTGCGCCTTCCAGATCTCGCCGTGAACGAACACGAGGCCCGTCGGGGCCAGTGCGCTCTTGACCACGCCGACCTCGTCGAGGAGCTCCTCTCGCCCGGTCTTCGTCGGTGCCCGCCGCGCTCGGACGATCTTGGTGACCACGATCGCGGTCAGGAGCGCGAGCGTCCCGCCCACGGCGAGGGCGACCCAGATGGAGACCTGGTACTCCTCGCCGGCGGGGTCGAAGAGCATGAGCGAGCCGATGACGAAGCTGACGGCGCCCGCGAGCGCAAGCGCGCCGTGGCTCGTCACGTACGCCTCGGCGCCGAAGAAGCCTGCGGCGAGGATCATGAGCAGGAGCCCTGCCCAGCTGATCGGGAGCACCTGGAGGCCGAAGAGACCGATGATGAGCGCGATCGCGCCTACCGTCCCCGGGAAGATCAGGCCCGGGTTCAGGATCTCGATCGTGATCCCGAGGAGCCCGATCGACATGAGCAGGACGATGATGTTCGGGTCGATGAGCGTGTCGAGGATCCGCTTCCACAGCGACATCTCGACCGTGTCGACGGTCGCGCCGGCGGTGTCCAGGACGAAACCCTTCGGCTCGGTGCGCATGCCGTCGATCTCCTCGAGGAGCGAGGGGAGGTCGGGCGCGACGACGTCGATGACGTTCTGCTCGAGCGCCTCCCGGGCGCCCAGGTTGGACGCCGAGCGCACCGCCTGCTCGGCCCAGTCGCCGTTGCGGCCGTGGGCCTCGGCGAGCTCGCGCGCGTAGGCGGCCGCGTCGTTGATCACCTTGCGGCGGAGGTCGCCGGGGATCTCGCCGCCGCCGACGGCGACGGGAGTCGAGGAGCCGATGTTCGTCTGCCGCGCCATCGCGGCGACGTCGGCCGCCAGGGTGATGAACGCGCCCGCCGAGGCTGCGCGGGATCCAGGCGGGTAGACGTAGACGACCACCGGCACGTCCGCGTCGAGCTCCGCCTTGATGATCTCGCGCATGGACGAGTCGAGGCCACCCGGCGTGTCGAGCTCGATGACGACGGCGTCGTACCCCTCCCTCTCGCCTCGCTCGATCGCGTCGACGACGTAGTCCTGCGTCACCGGGTTGATGTCGTTCGCGAGCTTGACTTCCAGAACGCGAGGCGCCGTCTCTTGGGCAGCCACGCCCCCCGAGAGCGCGAGCACTCCCGCGAGCAGGCCGAAGGTGAAAGAAAGTCCCCGCAAGCGCGGCACTTTGGGTGTAAAGATTCTATCAGGGTCGTGCCGATGCCCTTGAGGGTGGAGGAGACGTCTGATTCGGTACGAAGGAGCCCGACGCCCCTGATGCCAGGAATCCGGATGAGCTTTCGCCGCACGCTCACCTTCGCCGCCATGGTCGCCGCGCTCGTCCCGGGCACGGCGGCCGCCGAGGATGTCCGCATCGTCTCGCGCGACGAGCCGCTCGGCGCCGTGCGTTCCGCGCTCGCGCGCCCCGCCCCGCTCGCCTTCACGATGGTGGGGGTTCACTGGCAAGGATCCGGGGAGGTCTGGTTCCGAACCGCCCGCGCAGGGGGTCGGTTCGGCCCTTGGCGGCGGGCCCAGCCGGAGGAGGAGGACACCCCCGACGTGGGAAGTTCCGAGCGCCGCTCCACGGCGGGCTGGAACGTCGGCAACCCCTGGTGGACGGGCGCCGGGCGCCGGATCCAGTACCGGCTGTCGGGATCGGTTACGCGCCTCCGCACCTTCTTCATCTCGAGCCCGGTGACCGCGGCCGACCGGGCGCGCGCCGCCTCCGGACGCACGGCGGCCTCGATAGCGGTCGCCGCGGGGCCCGTCGCGCAGCCGCCGATCATCCGGCGTTCAGGCTGGAACGCCGACGAGTCCATCGTCCGCCGTGCACCCTCGATTGCCGACCGCCTTCGCCGCGCGGTCGTCCACCATACGGCCGGGTCGAATAGTTACTCCCCCGCCGCGTCCGCCGCGATCGTGCGCGGGATCCAGCGCTACCACGTCCTCGGCAACGGCTGGGACGACATCGGCTACAACTTCCTCATCGACAAGTACGGCCGGATCTTCGAAGGCCGCGGCGGAGGAATCGCGCAGAACGTCATCGGTGCCCACGCCGGTGGCTTCAACACGGGTAGCGTGGGCGTGTCGTTCCTGGGTACGTACGAGTCGACGAGCCTCTCGACGGCGGCTCGGCGGGCGCTCCAGAACCTTCTCGCCTGGCGCCTCGACGTCGGGCACGTCTTTCCTCGCGCGCTCGTCGACACCGTCTCGGCCGGAAGCTCTCGCTGGCCGGCCGGGACGCTGGTGCGTCTTCGCGCCATTTCCGGCCACCGCGACACGAGCTACACGAGCTGCCCGGGCAATGCGGTCTACGGCCAGCTCGGGACGATCGCCCGGATCGTGACGCGGATCGGCTTGCCGAAGCTCTACGACCCGGAGGCGGAGGGGAGCGTCGGCGATTTCGTGCGCTTCACGGGACGGCTCTCGGCGTCGCGCACCTGGCTCGTCCAGGTGAAGGACGCCGCCGGCACGGTGGTCGCGCAGGGCGGCGGCACGGGCACGGCCGTCAACTGGACGTGGGACGCGACGGCCGTCCCGATCGCCTTCTACACCTACACGATGAGCGCCGGCCCCGATGTCCGGCCGGCGACGTTCCGGGTCCCCGGACCGCCTCCACTCGCCGTCACACGCTTGAGGGCGTCCCCGCGCGTGCTGACTCCGAACGGCGACTGGAGCGGCGAGCAGACGACGATCTCGTTCGGGCTTACGCGCCGCTCCGTCCTCGGCGTCAGGATCGTGAACGCCGCGACCGGGAGTCTCGTGCGCACGCTGCTCGCGAGCGCGGAGCGTCCTGCGGGGGCGCGGAGCTTGAGCTGGGACGGGACGACCGCAAGCGGTGCTCCCGCCCCCGACGGAAGCTACCGTGCGGAGGTCTCGGCGGAGGCGGGCGTGGAACAGGTCTCCCGCTCCGTGGACGTCGTGGTCGATCGCACGCTCGGAGGCGTCTCGGCAACCCCGGCGCTCATCTCGCCCAACGGGGACGGACGCCTCGAGTCACTCGACGTCGGCTTCGAGCTCACGCGGCAGGCCTCGGTTCGCGTCCAGTTCAAGCGCAGCGGGAAGGTCGTCCGGACGGTGCTGAGCGACCTGCTGGACGCCGGTCCGTACACGGTCTCCTGGAACGGTCGGCGGGAGGACGGCAGGCGCGTCGCCGACGGCCTCGTCAAGGCTGTCGTCCTGGCCACGACCTCGCTCGGTACTCGCGCGCTCGGGCGGCCCGTCCGGCTCGACACCACGCGCCCGGTCGTCCGCGTCCTCTCGCTGAGGATGGTGAACGGTGTCGCGCGACTCCGCTTCAGCCTGAGCGAGCCTGCGCAGGTGCACATCTGGTACGGCCGGCGCGTGTGGAGCGACGGGGACGACATCGTCCGCGACCGCCCCGCCGGCGTGCAGTCGCTCTGGCGACGTGTGCGGGCGCGCGTGGTCCGGATCGTCGCCGTCGACGAGGCGATGAACCGGAGCGCGCCGGCCGTCTTCCGCGCCCTGCGCTAGCGCTCGAAGAGAACCTCGCCGCTCTCGACGAGGCGCCGCTCGCCCCCGATCTCGACCTCGAGCCTCCCCTGCCGGTCGACGGCGATGCCGAGGCCGACCTCGCCGTCGACGAGAACGCGCCGGCCTCGGAGGAAGTCCCGCGCACCGAGGCCGTCGTAGACGGAGTCGAGGCCCCCTTCCCGCCAGCGGTCGTAGGCCTGCTCGAGCCGAAAGAGGAGGTCGCCGAGGATCGGCGCCCGCTCGCGGCGGATCCCGTCCGTGGTGAGGAGAGAGCCGGCCGCGACCTTCGCGTCGCCGGGAAGCTGCTCGCGTGTCTGGTTGACGTTCAGGCCGATTCCGAGGACGACCGCGCCGTCGGCGACCTCCGCGAGGACACCCGCCACCTTGCGCCGGTTGACGAGGACGTCGTTCGGCCACTTGATCTGTGCCGCGAGGTTCGTCGCTTCCTCGACGGCCTCCGCGACGGCGAGGCCGCCGACGAGGGTGAGCTCGGCGACGACACGCTCCGCGGGGGGCTCGAGCAGGACCGAGCAGAGGATGGCGGTGCCGGTCGGCGCCTCCCAGCTTCGCCCGAGCCGCCCCCGGCCTCCCGTCTGCTCGTCGCACACGGCCGCCGCGCCTTCTGGGAGGTCGGCGCCGAGCAGGCGCTGGGTGGACTCGCACGTCTGCTCGTAGACGAGGGGACGACCGAAGCGGCCGCGGAGCAGCGGCTCGACCGTCTCCGGTGTCAGCGCGTCGATCATCCGCACAGCCGGGGGCGAGATGCTTGGCCTGTGACCCGCGCGCTCGTCGGGGACGGCTGCGACCAAGCCGGGCGTCGTGATCGTCCGCAGCCCGTACTGGTTAGTACGAGCAAGGGCGAGCGCGGCGAACCGGCGCAGTGCCGCAGTCGCCAGCCGCGGGTGCGGGGGTTGCCGGTCAAGCATCTACACTAACGCCGCCGTGCAACCAGCCGCCGCGCCTGTCCGTCAGATCGACCGAGAGCCGCCCTCGTGGCGGTCGCTCGCGTACCGGAAGCTCAGCGACGTGGATCTCGTCAGCAAGGCGAAGAACGGAGATGGATGGGCGCTCGACGTCCTCGTCGAGCGCCATGCGCCGCGCGTGAACCGGCTTGCCCTGCAGCTCGTCGGCGACCTCGAGGAGGCGCGCGACGCCGCGCAGGAGTCGCTCGTGAAGCTCTGCACGAAACTCCGCCAGTTCCGCGGCGAGTCCCAGTTCGCGACCTGGCTCCATCGCCTGGTCGTCAACACCTGCCGGGATCGCCTCGCGCGGGCGCGCATCCGCCAGACCGAGCCCCTCGCACTCGACGACGAGCCCGCGGGCGAGGAAAGCGATCCCTCGCGCGCCGCGCTCCTCGCGGACAAGCGGCGTGAGCTCGCCGCCGCCCTCGCGCGCTTGTCGCCGAACCAGCGCATTGCGGTCGTCCTGCGCGACGTGTTCGGGCTGACGTACGAGGAGATCTCGCGCGTCGCGCGCATGCCGGTCGGGACGGCGAAGTGCTACGTGCACCGGGCGCGGGCCCGCTTGCGTGCGGGGCTGGAGGAGACGGCGAGCGATTGAGCCGGCCGAGGTGACCTTCACGCCGCCCTTCGGCAGGCGGGAGATCGAGCAGATCCTCCCGCACCGAGACCCCTTCCTGCTTCTCGACGAAGTGATCGAGCTCGAGCCGGGGGCCCGCGTCGTCGCGCGGAAAAAGGTGCGCGAGGACGAGTGGTACCTCGCCGGGCACTTCCCCGGGCGGCCGATCATGCCGGGCGTCCTCATGGTCGAGGCGATGGCCCAGACGGGTGCCGTCGCCGTCCTCTCCGACGAGGAGAACCGCGGCAGGCTCGCGCTCTTCGCGGGCATCGACGACGTGCGCTTCAAGCGCATCGTCGTCCCTGGGGACGTGCTCGAGCTGACGTGCGAGCTCGAGCGTGTGCGAGGCCCCGTCGGGCGCGGGAAGGCGACAGCGACGGTGGACGGCGAGCTTGCGGTCCGCGGGACGCTGACCTTCGCCGTCACGGCGGCGGACGCGTGATCGCGAACGTCTCCGGGAACCACATCGCCGTCGGGCTCACGGGCCTGGGCTTCTACGCGCCCGAGCGGGTGCTGACGAATGAGGACCTCGCCGCGATGGTGGACACCTCCGACGAGTGGATCACCACGCGCACGGGGATCAAGGAGCGCCGCATCGCCGAACCCGAGCAGGCCGCGAGCGACCTCGCGCTCCCGGCCGCGCGGCGCGCCCTCGAGCAGGCCGGCGTCACCGCGGAGGAGCTCGACCTCGTCGTCGTCGCCACCGCGACGCCCGACATGCTCTTCCCCGCCACGGCGGCCATCCTTGCGGATGAGCTGGGCGCGACGCGCGCGGCAGCCTACGACCTGCTCGCCGGGTGCACGGGGTTCGTCTACGCCCTCTCGCAGGTGTATGGCGCGGTCGCCGCGGGGCTCTCCAGGCGGGCGCTCATCGTCGGTGCGGAAGTGCTCTCGAAGATCACGAACTGGCAGGACCGCTCGACGTGCATCCTCTTCGGGGACGGCGCCGGCGCCGCCGTCGTCCAGCCGATCACCGCCGGCGGCATCGTCGGCTTCGAGCTCGGTGCCGACGGCTCGGGCGGGCTCGACCTCTGCGTCCCGGCGGGCGGCTCCCGCCGGCCCGTGTCGCCGGACGTGCTGGAGCAGGAGCTCCAGTTCATCAAGATGAACGGTGCGGAGGTCTTCCGCTTCGCCACCCGCGTGATGGTCAGCTCCGCGGAGGAGCTGCTGGCCGCCTGCGACGCGACGGTCGAGGACGTCGACCTCTACGTGCCGCACCAGGCGAACAAGCGCATCGTCGACCACGTGGTCAGGAACCTCGGGCTCGACCCGGAGAAGGTGCTCATGAACATCGACCGCTACGGCAACACGTCGTCCGCGTCCATTCCCATCTGCCTCGCCGAAGCGCAGGCCGACGGACTGCTCCAGGAAGGGACGCGCGTGCTCATCAGCGCGGTCGGCGCCGGGCTCACGTGGGGCTCGGTCTATCTGACATGGACGACCAGAGGCGAGGAGTAGGAGAGGAGAGATGAAGATCGCATTCTGCTTCCCGGGCCAGGGATCGCAGGACGTCGGAATGGGGCGCGCCATCGCGGAGGAGTTCCCGGCAGCGCGGGCGGCGTACGACGAGGCGTCCGAGGCAGCCGGCTTCGACGTGGCGAAGCTCTGCTTCGAGGGCTCCCTCGAGGATCTCACCCGGACCGAGCTCCAACAGCCGGCGCTCGTCGCCACCTCGATCGCGTGCCTCCGAGCGGTGAACACGCTCGGGGTCCGGCCGGACTATGTCATCGGCCATTCGGTCGG
>JAIBJN010000132.1 GCA_020029595.1 Actinomycetota bacterium
GGTGAGCGGCGCTATGCAACAGCGGTGAAGAAGCCATGAAGCGCAGCGAAGATCAGCCCTTTCTACGGACGCCCTTTGGGTCAAATCACGGATGGGAGGTCTTCATGCCGTCTTCACACTGGACGCTGAGAGCGGAGGTCGCCATGGACGTGAACAAGGATCCGGCCACGTTCGGCCAGCACGTCGCGATGTGCGCGCAGACGAGCCTGGGTCAGCGCACGAGCCCGCGGAGCTCACCTGCAGCCACGACGGGATGACGATGACCTTCGCCAACTTCGGCGAGATGGTGCTGCACATGAAGGCGCACGATGGCTAACGCCGCTCCGGCAGCCGGCGTGGCGAGAGACACGACGCTTCAGCCCGTCGCGGTCGCCCCGAGGCGCTGGGAGGACTACCGCGGCATCGCCCCCGACGACATTCTCGAGGACGCAGCCGAGCAGGGGCGAGCGGTCCGGGGGGCCCGCATTCTCCACGTGAACGCGACGGCGTACGGAGGAGGCGTGGCGGAGCTCCTCGCCTCCGAGATCGGGCTCCTCTGCGACCTCGGGATCCAAGCCGAGTGGCGCGTGATCTGCCCCGACGCCGCCTTCTTCAAGGTGACCAAGCAGATCCACAACGCCATGCAGGGCACGGCGGCGGGGCTCACGAACACCGACCACGCCGTCTACCTCGAGCGCAACGCCCACTGCGCGGCGATGCTCGGCAACGAATGGGACGTCGTCGTCGTCCATGACCCGCAGCCCGCAGCTCTTCGGGTCGACGATCCCGCGCCGAACGCACACTGGATCTGGCGCTGCCACATCGACACGTCGACACCCGATCTCGACGTCTGGGCCTTCCTCCGTCCCGTTGTCGCGGCCTACGACGCGTACGTCTTCACCCTGGCGGCCTTCGCTCCCGCCGAGTTGGCGGGTGATCGACTTGCAGCCATCGCGCCGGCGATCGACCCGCTCTCGACGAAGAACCGCTCCCTCCCGCGCTTCCTCGCTCGCTCGACGGTCGCGGCAACGGGCATCGACCTCGCACGACCGCTCGTCGTCCAGGTCTCCCGCTTCGACCCTTGGAAGGATCCGCTCGGCGTCGTCGAAGCGTGGCGGCTCGCACGCGAGCAGGTACCAGGCCTCCAACTGGCGCTCGTGGGCGCGATGGCCGATGACGACCCCGAGGGATGGCAGGTCTACGAGCTCGCACGCGAGGCGACGGCCTCGGAGCCCGACTGCCACCTGCTCACGAACCAGACGGGAATCGGGTCGCTGGAGGTGAACGCCTTCCAGCGGGAGGCGGACGTCGCTGTGCAGAAGTCGCTACGCGAAGGCTTCGGTCTGACAGTCTCGGAGGCACTCTGGAAGGAGACGCCGGTTGTGGGGGGCAACGCCGGCGGCATCCCGCTCCAGATCGGAGCGAACGAAGCCGGGCTACTCGTCGACACGGTCGAGGAATGCGCAGCCGCCATCGTCGCCCTGCTCGAGGACGAGGTCCTCGCCGAACAAAAGGGACGCGCCGGTCGCGAGCGAGTGAGGCGCGAATTCCTGACACCGCGCCTCGCTCGCGACGACCTCGCCCTCTACGCAAGGCTGCTGAACGGCGGCGACCGCCCACGCGGGGCCGGGGAAAGGGACTGACACGAGGAGCACCCTCGCGGGGGCTACTAGGCTGCACAGGGACCCGACACGGGAGGTGACCGGTGGCTGGAAGCACGGAGACCGCGCGCCACGAAGGCGTCCGCGTCGAGGGGACGCCAGAAGCCAGGGAGCCGCTCGCGAACGACGAGCTGCACCTGATCGACGCCTACTGGCGGGCGGCGAACTACCTCTCGGTGGGGCAGATCTACCTGCTCGACAACCCGCTCCTGCGGGAGCCGCTCGAGCCTGAGCACGTGAAGCCGCGACTGCTCGGGCATTTCGGCACAACGCCCGGCCTCAACCTCGTCTACGTCCATCTCAATCGGGCCATTCGTGCACGCGACCTGAACGCGATCTACGTCACCGGGCCCGGCCACGGCGGCCCCGGCATCGTCGCGAACTCCTACCTCGAAGGCACCTACAGCGAGCTCTACCCGCACGTCGGCCGTGATCAGGAGGGCCTGCGCGAGCTCTGCCGTCAGTTCTCCTTCCCCGGCGGCATCCCAAGCCACGCTGCGCCCGAGACGCCCGGCTCGATCCACGAGGGCGGCGAGCTCGGGTACGCGCTCGCCCACGCCTTTGGTGCCGCCTTCGATAGCCCCGACCTGCTGGTCGCCTGCGTCGTCGGCGACGGCGAGGCCGAGACCGGACCCCTGGCGGCGAGCTGGCACGCGAACAAGTTCCTCAACCCGAGGGCCGACGGCGCGGTGCTGCCGATTCTCCATCTGAACGGCTACAAGATCGCCAACCCGACCGTTCTCGCGCGCATCCCGGAAGAGGAACTCCTCTCGCTCTTCGAGGGCTACGGCTATCGCCCGCTGCTCGTCTCCGGCGGCTTCGACGGAGAGGAGTCCGCCGCCGTCCACCAGCGCCTCGCAGCCGCGCTCGACGAGGCGCTCGACGAGATCGCCGGCATCCAGCGCGCGGCGCGCGATGCGCTCTCCCAGGAGCGGCCGCGCTGGCCGATGATCGTGCTGCGGACACCGAAGGGGTGGACGGGCCCCAAGGAGGTCGACGGGCTGCCGACCGAGGGAACGTGGCGCTCCCACCAGGTGCCGATCGCCGACGTGCGCGAGAACCGCGAGCACCTGCGGGCGCTCGAGGAGTGGTTGCGCAGCTACCGCCCAGAGGAGCTCTTCGACGAACGCGGCGCTCTCGCGCCCGAGCTCGCCGAGCTCGCTCCCAAGGGCAAGCGGCGGATGAGCGCCAACGCGCACGCGAACGGCGGCGCTCTGCTCCGCGATCTCGTCCTCCCCGACTTCCGCGCGTACGCCGTCGACGTGCCGAAGCCCGGTACGACGTTCAGCGAGGCGACGAAGGTGCTGGGGGCGTTCCTCCGTGACGTGATCGCGCGCAACCCCGACAACTTCCGCCTCTTCGGCCCGGACGAGACG
>JAIBJN010000023.1 GCA_020029595.1 Actinomycetota bacterium
GCTCTACGAGCGCCGCGAACCCTCAGGTGCCCTTCTCGAAGCTGATCAGCTCCTCCCTGCCGGAGCCGCCCGACACGTCGACGGCGAGGACCGGGCCGATGCCCTTCGCGTAGAACTTGTTCTCGACCACGTCCGGGTCGAGCAGCGTGTAGTCCTTGGTCATGAGGACGCCGTCGAAGGACCCGTACGGCACCTTGACGTGCTCGTCGAGACTGAGAATCCCGCCGGCATCCTCCGCCTCCCCGGCGTAGTACTCCTGCCGGAAGGTCATGCCGATCTCGGGGTGTCCGGGCATGATGACACCCGCCTGGGCGCCGTCCACGCCGGCCTCCCAGGAGCCCTCGGTGCTGACCTTCCCGTCTTCGTACTCCTTCGTGTCTTCGCCGAGGTACCAGATGTTGCCCCACTTGTCTTGCGCGTACCAGTCGTACGTATCCTCGATCACCTTGCCGCCCTCGCTGACGACGTCGTGCACGACCGTGGCGTCGATGCCGAGAATCGTCTTGCTCTGGTCGGTGACGGCGACCTCGACCTTCTGCTTGTTCCCCTCGCCGTCGGTCTCGCGGTAGACCCACTTGGTGCCGACCGCCATCGGCCAGTACGGGTTGTCGATCCCCGCGACGAAGTCCGCCGGGTCGAGGTTCGCCGGCTCGCTGCCCTGCGGAAGCGGCGGGCCGGCTTCCGTGGTGGCGGTGGCGCCGGTCTGTGGCTCAGCCGCCGGCTCGTCGCCCCCGCCGCAGCCGCCCACGAGCACGAGGAGCGGCACGACGGCGAGGGCGAGAAGCGAGGAGCGCATGCGAATCCTTCGGGTCGATCCCGTCGGATCAGTCGTCGTCGTCAGGGCCTTCCTGGTCGTTGGCACCGTCGTCGTCGGACTCCTGGCCGATGACCTGGAAGTTCTCGTCGAGGTTGACCTCGACCTGCGTCCCGTCGTCGAGGCGGACCTCGACGCCGTACGCGGCGCCGTCGTCGCCGGTCTCGGTCTCGGTGACGGTGCCGCCGCCCGTGTGCGCGAGCGCAGCCGCGGTGGCCTTCTCCAGGTCTGAGCCGGTGAGGGGCTCTTCGCCCCCGCCGCCGGCGGCAATCGCGATGCCGGCCGACAGCGCGCCGATGACGATCACGAGAGCCGCGAACAGTATGAGCTTGCGAGTCATGTGGACCTCCGTCGTCCTTGAAGTGAGGACCACGGTAGAGGGGTCAGATGAAATGACTGTGAGAGGGCACCGGCACGAGTTCTCATCCACCTCTCATCTTTCGAGGGACAATGAGGACATGCGCGTGCTCATCGTCGAGGACGAGGTGAAGATGGCCGGCCTCCTTCGGCGCGGCTTCCGCGAGGAAGGGCTCGCGGCCGACATCGCCTCGAGCGGCGACGACGCCCTCTGGATGGCGCGCGCGACCGAGTACGACGCGATCGTCCTCGACGTGATGCTCCCCGGAGCCGACGGCTTCGAGGTCTGCCGCCGCCTGCGCGAGGCCGGCACCTGGTCGCCGGTGCTCATGCTTACCGCGCGAGACGCCGTGGAGGACCGCGTGACGGGCCTCGACGCTGGGGCGGACGATTACCTCACGAAGCCGTTCTCCTTTGCCGAGCTGCTCGCCCGCCTGCGCGCGCTCGCGCGTCGCCCCCCGCTCGAGCGCCCGGCGGTCGTCGACGTCGGTGACCTTCGCCTCGACCCGGCCACGCGGCAGGTCTGGCGCGGCGACGTCGAGATCCAGCTCTCGACGAAGGAGTTCGCCCTGCTGGAGACGTTCATGCGCCGGCCGGGGCAGGTTCTCTCTCGCTACCAGCTGCTCGAGCACTGCTGGGACTACGGCTACGAGAACCGCTCGAATGTCGTCGACGTCTACGTCCGCTACCTCCGCGAGAAGGTCGACCGCCCGTTCGGCCGGACGTCGCTTGAGACGGTACGCGGCGCCGGCTATCGCCTGCGCCGGGACGGCGAGCCCGAGGCGCGATGAGCCGTCTGCCGATCCGCATGCGCCTCACGCTCGCCTTCGCGCTGGCGATGGCAGCGGTGCTCGTGGCGACGGGCGCCTTCCTCTACTTCCGCCTGGAGTCCTCGCTGGACGAGGGGATCGACGTGAGTCTGGAAGCCCGGGCCGCGGACGTGGCCGCTCTCATCGAGCGAGGGCAGCTCGACCTGGGCGGGAGCGGCGGGGAGCTGGACGAGCGCTTCGTCCAAGTGCTCGATCTGGATGGTCGAGTGGTCGACGCCACCCCACAGGTCGGCGACCAGCCGCTGATCTCGCAGGAGGAGCTGGCGCGAGAGAGGTCGGGCATCGCCTGGTTCGAGCGCGACGCGGTCCCGGGGATCGACGGTCGGGTGCGATTCCTGGCGACGTACACCGACGTGACCGAGGAGACCCTCCTTCTCCTGGTCGGCGCGTCGCTCGAGGATCGCGACGAGACCCTGCGCGGATTCTTCACGGAGCTTCTCCTGATCGGGCCGGCCGCGCTCGTCCTCGCTTCGCTCTTAGGCTACGGGCTCGCGACGGCTGCCTTGCGACCCGTCGAGTCGATGCGCGCGGAGGCCGCCGAGATCTCCGCCGCCGAGCCGGGCCGGCGCCTTCCGCTTCCGGAGTCACGAGACGAGGTCAGGAGGCTCGGCGAGACCCTGAACGCCATGCTCGAGCGCCTCGAACGCGCGCTCGAGCGAGAGCGGAGCTTCGTCGCCGACGCGAGCCACGAGCTCCGGACACCGCTCGCGCTCCTGAAGACCGAGCTGGAGCTTGCCCTTCGTCATCCCCGCTCCGCCGCGGAGCTCGAGGGGTCGCTCCGCTCGGCGGCGGCCGAGACCGATCGCCTCGTGCGGCTCGCCGAGGACCTGCTCGTCCTCACCCGCTCCGACCAGGGCCGCCTCGCGCTTCGCCGCGCACCGGTCTCGGCCTCCGAGCTGCTCTCGGACGTTGCCGAGCGCTTCGAGCTCGAGGTCGAGAAGGCCGCGCGTGCGATCGAGGTCGCCGTACCCGACGGGCTGCGGGTGGTCGGGGACGAGGCCCGCCTCGAGCAGGCCCTCGGGAACCTGGTCGAGAACGCCCTCCGTCACGGCCGTGGCTCGATCCGGCTCAGCGCGGTTGCCACTGACGGCGCCGTCGAGCTGCACGTGCGCGACGAAGGCGCGGGGTTCCCGCCGGAGTTCCTCCCTCGTGCATTCGAGCGCTTCACTCGCGCCGACGAAGCCCGCTCCGGGGGAGGTACCGGGCTCGGCCTGGCGATCGTGCAGGCGATAGCGAGCGCGCACGGCGGCTCGGCCCACGCAGCCAACCGCGGCCCGGGGGCCGACGTCTGGCTCTCGCTTGCGAGAGCCTAGCCAACGACCTCCTCGGCGTTCGGCTCGCCCGGCAGCTGGTCTCGCCTTGCGCCGGCGCTCTCGAAGGCGAACGCCGCCACGACCATGGCCGCAGCGCCCGCCGAGAGCGCGACGACGACGGTAGCCCGGGCCGCGGCGTCGGGAAGCGCCGAGAGGACGACGCCGTTGGTGAGGACCTCGAGCTTGGTAATCCCGACGAAGATCCCGAGCAAGCCGAGCAGCCCCGCGGCCACCGCGCGGACGTCTTGTGAGCCCCAGGCGAGGACCACGAGGCCGACGAGAGCGAGGATGATCTCGTTCGCGCCCTCGATCCAGCTCCCCGTGGACGCGTTGGCGTCAGCGGTGAAGCCCACCGCGGTCGCGATCGTCGCCACCGCGGCGAGGGCGCCGAAGCCGACCGCGGCCGGCCGGATCAGCTGCGGCCTCCGAGCGACCAGCAGCAACGCGGTCGCGACCCCGAACGCCCCCGCGACGACGACCCACGGCCAGGGGGAAGGCGCGGGGACGCGCCGGATCTCCCCTTCGAGCTGGACGACCTCGCCGTCGAGGACGAGCGGGATCGCCCACCGCCCCCGCTCGACCCCGGCCCGGAGACCGTCGAGGCGGCGGTCGTGCCAGGCGGCCGCCGGCTCGCTCGACTGCGCGTTCCAGGACGGTCCGCGAACGCGCCGCCTCTGGTCGACGAAGCCGACCGCCACCGCCGTCGGCGAAGCCTCGTTCACCGCCACGCCTGCCGAATCGATGCGAAGGAAGGGCTCGCCCGCATAGCCGAGGACGATGACGCTGTGGTCGCCTGCGACCGTGAGACCGAGTGCGCGATCCCCCTCGTAGACCCGTGCCGTGACCCCCGGCGACAGCGCGGGCGGAAGCGGAGACACGCTCACGCGGTACTCGGTGGCGACGACGCCCGAGCGGATGTGCGCGTCGGCCGTCGGGGGCGAAGGGAGTACCGGGAGGACGGCGGCGAGAGCAGGCCACCTCACGGACTCAGGATAGACCCGCCGCGGACGGATCCCGCCCCGTCACAACACGAGCCCCCCGGCTGGTCACTCGTCGATGCGTCCGACGAAATGCCCTTCGGCCGCGGGCCGGGTGAGCTCGTACACGGCGAGGCGCTGCCCGCCCGGGGCGCGGAAGCTCGCACACGGGCCCTGCGGGATCTCGAGCTCCTTCACCTCGACGCCGGCGGCGCGCAGCCGGGCGACCGTCGACGCATAGTCGGCGACGCGATAGATCAGGATGGGTGTCGCTCCCACGAGATGCCCGCTCAGGAGGATCGAGGGCTCTCCGGTCGAGAGGCGCAGGCAGGCGACGACCGTTCCCATCCCGCGCACCTTCCAGACGAGCTCGGCGCCGAGCTCCTCGACGTAGCGACGCGCACTCGCGTCGACGTCTTCGGTCGGGACGTAGATGAAGTCGAGCGACTCGAACACGAGGGGGTGAAGCAAGGAATGCTCGTGGGGCACCATGCGTTTAACACATCGGAGCCGCCGCCCGCAGCACGTCCCAAGCGGGCGAGGCGGTGGCCGGACGCCTAGCGAAGAAAGGAACACCGATCCAGACTATTTTGGACACCCCTGACGTGAATGCCCTGATCGAGGATCAGGAGGAGCGCGACCTCGTCGACACGGACGAGGTCGAGTCGTTCCAGCTTCCGAGCTCTGCCGACTCGCTCGAGCTCTTCCTCAACGAGATCGGGCGCTACCCGCTGCTGACGGCGGCCGAGGAGGTCGTGCTCGCCAAGGCGGTCGAGCGCGGCGACCTGGCGGCGAAGGAGCGGATGATCAACTCGAACCTGCGTCTCGTCGTTTCGATCGCCAAGCGGTATCGCGGGCGGGGCGTGCCGTTCGGCGACCTGATCCAGGACGGCGTCATCGGGCTGAACCGCGCCGTCGAGAAGTTCGACTGGCGCAAGGGCTACAAGTTCTCGACCTACGCCACCTGGTGGATCCGCCAGGCGGTTCAGCGCTCGGTCGGCAGCCAGTCGCGCACGATCCGCGTGCCGACGCACGTTCACGAGCGCCGGCAGAAGCTCGCGAGTGCCGCGCGGAAGCTCGAGCCCGCGCTCGGTCGCCCCGCGACGGACGAAGAGCTTGCCGAGGCGGCGGGCCTCTCGCTTCAGCACGTCGAGGAGGCCCTCGGCGTCGCCGAGGCGCGCGTCTCGCTGAACCGGCGGGTCGGAAGCGACGAGGACGCGGAGCTCGGCGACCTCTTCGCGGACGAGAACGCGGACGACCCCGGCGAGCTCGCCGACGAGTACCTCCGCCGCCGCACCGTCCGCCTCGCGCTCGCAGAGCTGCCCGAGCCCGAGCGGCGTGTCCTCGAGCTTCGGTACGGCTTCGACGACGAGCCCCACTCGCTCGAGTCGATCGGCGCCGAGCTCGGGCTCAGCCGCGAGCGCATTCGCCGGCTCGAGAGCGAGGCCCTCGCGAAGCTCGCCGTCAGCCTCGGCGACGACGGCGAGCTCGCGCTCTCCGCGTGACCGAAAGGAATCGAATGAAGACCGCAATCCACCCTGAGACCCTCGTCGCCACCGTCACGTGCTCGAGCTGCAGTACGACGTTCGAGATCCGCTCGACGCGGCCGTCGATCGACGTCGAGGTCTGCTCCGCATGCCATCCGGCATATACGGGCGTCGAGCGCGCGGTCCAGCGCGGCAGCCGCATCGAGCGCTTCGAGCGCCGGCGTGCGGCCGCGTCTCACCGGTCGTAAGTTCGGCAGGATGACGGCCGGATGGACGACCCGGTCGAACTGAGGCGACGTGTGGCCGAAGCGCGGGTCGCCCGGTTGGCGACGATCGGCGCGGCCGGCCGGCCGCACCTCGTCCCGATCGTGTTCGTGCTTCGGGACGACACGCTCTACTCGGCGGTGGACGCGAAGCCGAAGCGCTCGCGGAAGCTGCAGCGGATCGAGAATGCGCGTCGGGAACCGGACGTCACGGTGCTGATCGACCACTACGACGACGACTGGACGCGGCTCTGGTGGGCGCGGCTCCGCGGCCGCGCCCGCGTGCTCGACGGCGGCGAGGAGGCAGCCCGCGCTCTCGCCCTGCTGATCGCCAAGTACGAGCAGTACCGGGAGGCGCCTCCCGGTCTGCCCGTGCTCGCGGTCGACATCGATGAGTGGCGCGGGTGGGCCGCCGACGCCTGACGTCACCTCGCGGGTTGGAGTCGCGGGAGGATTTCGCGAAGTCGCGTCGCAGCCTTCGCAGCGGCTTCGAGCTCTCCGGCGTCCGCCGCGGCCCTGAGGTAGCGGAGATCGCGTTGATGCGATCCGCCCCGGAGCTGTCGACGGTGTGTGCGATCCGGTCCCGAATCCGCTCGAGGACGATGACGTCGCCGGAGACGCCGGCCGCGTTGCCGGCTGCCGCGTCCACGAGGAGCTGACGGGCCCACAGGTCGAAGCGGGCAAGGTCGATCTCGGCAGGGATCGGTGACGCAGCTGGAGGGCGAGGCTCGCTTGCAGAACGTCGAGGGCTGCCCGATGCTGAGTCCTCGGTCGCGCCCGTAGCTTCTTGCTACGCGCGCTCCCTGCGTTCCTGCCTCGCACTCGCCCAGCGCACCCCGGCGACGAGGCGTCATTCCGAAACGTGTTCTAGGTGGAGGCGCGCGCCGCGCGTGGCCACGCTGCGGCGACCTCGGCTCCAAAGAGGAAGATGGTCGCCGCCAGGTAGACGAGGAAGAGAAAGCCGATCACGGCCCCGAGCGACCCGTACACGAGGTTGTAGCTCGCGAACTCGGACAGGTAGAAGGCATAGCCCGCGGTCGTCACCTGCAACGCGATCGAGGCAAGGAGCGCCGCCGGCCAGAGGTCTCGAAATCGCGGCCTCACCGGCGGGACGAACCGGTAGAGCAGCACGATCGTCGTGAACAGGATCGCGAGCGAGACCAGGGTCTGCGTCAGTTGCGCCGCCGTCGAGCCGAGGGCCTCGAGGCCGAGCGCCGAGCCGAGCTCGTCGGCCACGTTCCGAACGAGCCGGACCAAGAGCGTCAGGCCGAACGCGACCAGGACGAGCACTCCCGCGAGAACGACGAGCACGAGGTCGAAGAGCTTGCCGTAGACGTAGGGCCGGCGCTCGCCACCCCAGATCGCGGTCAATGCATTTCGCATCGCTCCCATCATCCCGCTCGCCGACCAGAGAACGCCGACGAGCGCGACGAGGCCGACCGCCGAGACGGGGTTCGCCAGCCCCGACACGGCCTGGTCGAGGCGGGTGCTGCCGGACGCGGAAAGCAGGAGGTTGTCGACGATCCAGTTGACGATCTCATGCCGGCGGTCCTCGTCCTGGAGCACGAGGCCGAAGACGGAGACGAGGAAGATGGCCAAAGGAAAGAGGGAGAAGAGGACGTGGTAGGAGATCGCGGCGGCCATCTGCGGGCAGTAGTGGCCCCCGTACGACGCCGCCGCGGACTCGACTGCGCGGACGAGGCGGAAGCGCCCGAGAACTCCGAGTGCCCTGAGCGCCCTCATCCCACGAGGCTCGTCCGCGTCGGGAGCTCGATGATCATCGGAGCCGTGGCCGGTATCCCGTCGAGCCCCCACGTGACGAGTCCGTACAGGACGAGCACGGCTCCGAAGACTAGGCTACGAGGCCGCGATGTTCCTCATCGTCGCCATCGTCGTCTTGATCTTCGCGCCCGTGCCGTGGAACGTGATCGGCTTCGCCGCCGCGTTCGCCCTCTTCATCGGGGAGGTTCTCTTCTGGCAGCGCACGGTTCGCGGCCAGCGGGCACAGGCCGGGGCCGAGACGCTCGTCGGCCGGCGCGCCGACGTCGTCACGCGGTGCGCTCCCGAGGGCCAGGTTCGCCTCGCAGGCGAGGCGGAGATCTGGCGGGCCCGCTGCACGGCCGGGGCCGAGCGGGGCGAGACGGTGGTGATCGCGCGCGTCGACGGCCTGACGCTCGTCGTCGAGCCGACGGCTCCACGCGCCCAGGGCTGACTCGGCTCGTCGTCGAGCAGCGTCTGCCTCGCGATGGCGAGGCAGTAGACGGTCACGAGACAGACTCGGGGCTGCGGGTCCGGCCCGGCGCGAGAGCGCCGGGCCGGAGAACCGAATCAGAGGCCGAGTATCTGCTTCTTCTTCGCCTCGAACTCCTCAGGCGAGAGGATGCCCTGGTCGCGGAGCTGGGCGAGCTGCTCGAGCTCCGCCATGTACGAGGGCTCTTCGGGCGCGGCCGGCGCGGCGGGAGCCGCTGCCGGCGGAGGCGCCTGCTGCTCATAGGCGGCCTGGTCCTGCGCGGCGTACTTCTGCTGCTGCTTGTGCGCGACGCGCCCGGACACGGCCGTCGCCGTCCCGGCGACGACCGCGGTCCTCGCCGCCATGCCGACGATGCCCGGGCCCCTGCGAACGAGTGGCATCTCTAGCTCTCCTTCCCTGCGGTGTTCGCGGCCGCCCAGTCGAGCGCGGCCTGAACGACGTCATGAGGGACGCGCTCGATGTCGAGCACGACGCCGTCGGCGTCCCGGATCGCCTGCGCAAGCTCGGCGGCCCAGACGTCCTCCCAGACCAGGAGCGCAGCCGACGAGTTCGGCTCCAGCTCTTCGGCGGCCGCCATCAGGTCATCGTCGTTCAGGAGGCCGCCGGTCTCCGGGTCGAGCCCGCCGATCGACTCCTGCATGTCCGGGTCGAGGTCGCTCAGCTCGAACGCGACGACGTCGCCCTCCGCGTCCTTGCCGACGAACGCCAGGTCGATGATGCGGATCGTGTTCGACTCGACGAGGTTCGCCAGCGCGGGAGCGATCTCCCCCCGGAACTTGTTGCCCGGGAAGGCCACGATCATGTACTCGACCGGGCCGATCTCTGCCATCGAATGCCCCTCCTTCCCCGCTCGCCGTGTCGCTACGCGAGCGCCTTCTGCTTGATCTGGTCGAACTCCGCCTGGCTGATCGCGCCGGTGTCGAGCAGCTGCTTTGCCTTCTCGATCTCGGCCGCCGATCCGCCCGAGACCGACTTGACGTAGTCGTCGAACTGCGTCTGCTGCGCCTTCGCCTGTTTGATGTTGCGGTCCGCCATGCCCTCGTGGTTGGCGATCAGGTAGATGAACACGCCTAAGAACGGCAAGAGGATGACGAAGATCATCCATACGACCTTCTTCCCACCCCCGATGTCGTGGCGGCGGAACAGGTCCGCAAAGACGGTGATGAGGATCCAGAACCAGATCACCCAGGCGAAGAGAACGAGCATCGTCCAGAGGACCTCGAGGAACGGATAGTCAGCTGCGAGTACCACTCTCTCTCCTTGCGTCGAGTTGACGGCCCGATGCTACTCGGCCTCGGCCCCGAATGAGGGTCGTAGCGGAGGAGCACCGCGGCGCCCGGCGCCGCGTCAACCGCGGGCGAGCCCGAAGGGGCTGCCCTCGGAGTCCCGGCAGATCGCCCACCGCTCGCCCGGGTGGACGACCTCGCCACCGAGCGCCTCGACCCGCGCGACCGCCTCCCCGAGGTCGGCGACGACGAAGTAGGGAAGCGAGAAGCGGTCGCCGGGCCCCGGCCCGCGCTCGTGCAGCCCGACGGCAACTCCGCCCTCGCGCGTCTGCCGGCCGCGTCCTTCCGCCTCCTCCCGCTCGGCCAGTGGGACGCCAAGCAGCCCTTCCCAAAACCGGCGGGCGCGCTCCGGGTCGTCGGCGGGAAACTCGACGAGCGAGAGCTCGGCCATGCGGGCGATGGTAGCGGCCTCGAGGCGAGCTCTTCCGGCCGCGGGCGCAGCTTGACCGCCGGCGGGGATGGGCGTTGAATCGCGCCATCATCGACAAGGAGGCGTGATGCCGACGTACGTGAGCTTGCTCAACTGGACCGACCAAGGCGTCCGGAACTTCAAGGACTCGGTCGATCGCTACGAAGCGGCCCAGTCCGCCATGGGCGCGAGCGGCGTCTCGTTCAAGGACGCCTACTGGACGGTCGGCCCGTACGACATCGTCGCGGTCGTCGAGGGACCCGACGACGAGACGGCGACCGCCGGCCTCCTCTCCGTGGCGGCACAGGGCAACATCCGGTCGACCACGATGCGCGCGTTCACCGTCGACGAGATGCGGAGCGTGATTCAGAAGGCGGGCTAGCGTCACCGCCCCGATCAGTAGCCGTAACCACCTCCCGAAGGTGTCGAGCCGCCCGAGACGGATCCAGGGCTGGCGACGTGCCACGTGAAGTCCTTTCCGTCGAAGCTGTCAGAGAAGTCGTTTCCGGTGACCGTCCCCGGACCGGGGTCTTCGACGAAGCGATAGAGGGGCTTTCCGTCGTACGTCACCTGCTGGGCGCCGTCTGGGCGCTGCACGATGCCGAGCTTCGTACGGAGATCGGCGCCGGCGGTCGGGCTGGCGCCTACCGGAAGGGTAAGGGGCGCCCAGATCGAGACGCACGAGCCGGTGCAGAGCACCTTGCCGCCCGTTTCCTCGTCGGGCGAGTAGAGCGCGTCCCCCTGCGAGTCGACAAGGACTTCGCCGACGCCGTCGACCGTTGCGGTCGAAACGGTCTGGCCGGCGGAGGCGGCCCCCGCCGCGGCCCCCCCGGTGTCACTCCCTCCGCAGGCGCTGAGCGCCAAGACCGCGGCGGCGGTCAGAACGACGAGTGCTGAGTATGTCCTGATGGCAGTCATGCTCCAAGCTACGGTGCGTGGTCGCGGAGGGGATGTTGCGATGCCGTTAAGCGGCCTCCGGCGCCGGTCGTTACGCAGACTCGGCCACGCGCTCGGCGCGCTCTTTGATCCCGAGGAGCATCTTGCGCTCCATCACGAGCGAGCCCGGCTCCATCGCGAGCATCGCCAGCCGGCCGCCGAGCGAGCCTCCGACCCGGATCCGGTTACGGCTGATCAGCCGCGTCTCGCCCTCTTCCTCGACGAGCACGAACGTCCACACCCACCTGCCGTCCTCCAAGCGCCACGAGAGCACACGCTCGGGATCGAGGATCTCCACTCACATGGCCGGACCGCCCTGCTTGTTGCCCATGACGTCCCCGATCTCGAGCTGCTGCTGGAGCTCCGGGACGACTCTGTCGACGCTGTGGATGCCGATCCCGAGGAGGTTCTCGATCCAGTCGTAGGTATAGGCGCCCCCGCGCCCGGGGCCCATCTGCGCGAGCCAGGGCCAGATCGCCGAGGCCGGCGCGTCCACGGTGATCGCCCGCGTCGCGACGAGGTCGGCGTCCGCGAGGAGCTCATCGCCGGGGAGGCGACGCGCGGCCTCGTCCGAGGTCGCGCCCCCAGGTGAGGATCGGCTCGCGGAGGAACCGCCTGTACAGAACGAAGGCTCCCGCGACCGCGGCGAGCATCCGAGCGGTCTTGAGCACCGCGGCTCCGCTGCTCATCGCCGTCAGCTTAGAAGACGCCCTCGGCGTGGATCCGCGGAGGCGGCGACGCCCTCGACCCTCGCCCGCCCGCGCTGGAGCGTGCCGGTCAGTCCACGTCGGCGCGGCGATAGCGCACCGTCGCGGCCAGCCCGCCTGCGACCGCGACAGCGGGGAGGACGAAAAGCGCAGCGACAACGGACCGCCCGCCGAGCGGAACGTCGACCCAGGGGGCGGTGGCGACGATCGAGCGCGCCCAGCTCGTGAGCGTGAATCGTGCGGTGCCCTCCGACGCGTACGCGGCGGCGTTCTCCCAGAGAAGCACGAACGCCAGCCCCCACCACGCCGCCCGCCGCAGCCACAGCCCGGCCGCGACGAACAGGCCGGCGTAGGCGCACACCGCGAGCGACGCCGCGAGCAAGACCGCGACCGCCAGCTCCCCGGCGCCCGCCGCGAGGGCTGAGGCGGCGAGGGGGAGGGCGGTCAGCGGCGCGACGACGGTGATGGTGGCGAGAACGGCCGCCGCAGGGAGCTGCCAGCGCGGCACGGGCTTCAGCCAGAGATAGACGAGTAGGCGGTCCTCGACGAGGTCGCCGATCGCCGCCGTGCCGAGCCAGAGCGCCGCCAGCGGCACGACGAAGCCGAGGCCGTAAGACGTGACGGCCTCCGCCGCGGCCTGCACGGGATCATCATCCCAGCGGGCGAAGACGCCAAGCAGGACGGACAGCGCGCCGAGCGCGACGATGCCGAGCAAGCGGGGGACTGTTACCTGCGTGCGGAGCAGGAGGCGATACAGCGCGCCAAGCGATGCTGCCGTGCGCGGACGCTCGGCTGAAGCAGCCGGCAATGTGTCCATGGTGCTCATCGCTGCACGAGGTAGCGGAAGACGCCTTCGAGGTCCGCGTCGAGCGGGACGACTTCGAGCAGGCTGGCGTCCCGGTCTCGCGCGACCGGCGCCAGCGCGCGGGCCAGCCCCTTGGCGTCGTTCGTGTCGAGCTCGAGTCCCTCGTCGCCGTCGAGTCGAGCGCTGACGACCGTCCCGGCTTCGAGCAGTGCGCCCGCGAGCTCGCGCGGCCGGTCGGTGCGCACCCGCACGCGCAGCGGCCGGTCGTCCATCAGCGCCCGCAGCTCGCGGAAGTCGCCTGCTGCGGCGAGCCGGCCTTGCGACATGACGAGGATGCGCGAGCCGAGCCGCTCGACCTCGTCGAGGACGTGGCTGGAGACGAGCACGCATCGTCCCTCGGCGCCGAGACGCCGGAACAGCGCGATCATGTCCGCTCGCTGCCGCGGATCGAGTCCGGTCAGCGGCTCGTCCAGCAGGAGCACCACCGGGTCGTGGACGATTCCCTGCGCCACCTTGACGCGCTGCCGCATCCCCTTCGAGTACGCGGGGAGCCGGCGCGTGTCGGACGGGTCGAGCCCGACCGTCTCGAGCGCGGCTGTCGCTGCGGCATCGGGATCCCGGAGCGCGTGTAGCGCGGCCGTGAGACGGACGAACTCGCGTGCCGTGAGCGGCTCGAAGACGCTTCCCTGTTGGGGAACCAGGCCGATGGAACGGGTGACTCCGACGTCACTGCGCGGGTCCCGACCCAGCACCCGGATCGTGCCCCGGGAGGGTCGAGCGAGTCCGCAGAGCATCCGCAGCATGGTCGACTTGCCGGCGCCGTTCGGCCCCAGGAGCGCGGTCACCCCGGGGCCGATGTCGAAGCTGACGTCCGAGACGGCCACGAGGGTCCCGAACCACCTGGAGACCCCCTCTGCCACGATGCGAGGTTCACGAGTCGCGGCACTCACCGGTAGGCCTCGATGCGGCGGTAGCGGAGCCAGCACGCCGCCGCGCCCGCCGCCGTCCACGCGGCCAAGCCGGCGGCGAGGAGCCAGGTCGAGAGGTCCTCGATCGGCGCTCCCTCGTAGTGGTACTCGCCGAAGATCCGGTAGGAGAGCTCGGAGGCGACGAAAGGAAGGCTGAGCAGGTCGAGCTCGTTCGGGGCTCCTGCGCTCTCGATCGCGGTCCGCACCACGATGGCCGGGACGAAGATGAGGAGCACGACGCCGACCGCGGCGGCCGCACGCCGGGTCGTGAAGCTCGAAACCGCCATCGACACCGAGGCGTAGAGAAGCGCCGTCGCGAGCCCGGACGCGAGGATGCGCAGCAGGAGCCCGGGCGTCTCGCCGAGGGTCGGGCCGTACCCGGCTACGACAAAGGCGGCGAGCATGAAGAGCAGCGGGCCGAGGGTGATCACGAGCATGACCGCGAGCACGGCCGCTCCCTTGGCGGCGAGATAGCGGTTGCGATCGAGCGGGCCGGCGAGGTAGAGCCCGAGCATGCCGGTACGCCGGTCGGGGCAGAGCGCCTCTGGAGCGACGAGCGCCGCGAAGAAGGCAAGCGCGCTGCCGATGAAGAACGTGTACTCGCCGTAGGTGATGAGGTCTTCGGCGGGGAATGGGTCGAGGAGCGCCGCGAGCGCTACGGAGACGAGGGAGGGGACGAAAGCGATGACGAGCGTGAGCGCGGGCAGCACCTTGTGGCGCGCCCCGCGCCCGAGGCCGAGCACGCGTCGCACGGTGAAGACGCCGAGCGTGAGGATCGCCCAGGCAGACGCCCGACGGGGACCGTCGTAGCTCCTGTAGCCGAGGCCGAAAAGGCGCGCGCCCGGCTCCGAGCTCACGTTTCCGCTCCCAGGTACACGTCCTCGAGCGTCCGTCCACGCGGTGCGAGCCTCCGAAGCCCCACGCCGAGGTCCGCGACTGCGTCGCGCACGGCGTCGTGGTCGCCGGCGGCGCCGGCAAGGAGAAGCACGCCGGCGCGGACGGTCACGTCGAAGCCACGATCGGTCAGGAGAGCGACGAGCTCGTCGGTACGCTCGTCGACCTCGACGACGAGCCCGTCCGGGCCGCGGCGGAGGTCTGCGAGGGTGCCTGCGCGCACGACCTCGCCGCCCTCGACGATCACGACCGCGTCGCAGATCCTCTCCGCCTCCTCGAGGTGGTGGGACGAGACGACGATGTGCATGCCGAAATCGGAACCGATGCGGTGGATGAGGTCGAGCATCTCCGTGCGCTGCACGGGGTCGAGCCCGTCCGTCGGCTCGTCGAGGAGAACGAGTTCGGGGTCGTGCGCGATCGCCGCTGCGAGCTTCACGCGCTGCCGCTGCCCCGTCGACATCGTCCCGACGGGCCGAAAGCGCTCCTCGCCGAGCCCGACCAGCCACAGCGCGTCGTTCGCACGCTGGACGGCGGCACGGGGAGGGAGGAGATGCAGTTCCGCGACGTGCCGCACGAGGTCGGCAGCGGCGAGCTCCTGCGGCAGATCGTGATGCTCGGGCGCGTAGCCGATGCGCGCGCGCACGTCGATGCCCGCCGCGGCGGGATCTTCCCCGAGCACGATGAGGTCGCCTTCATCCCGGGAGCGAAGCCCGAGCACGAGCGAAAGGAACGTCGTCTTGCCGGCGCCGTTCGAGCCGAGCAAGCCCGTGATTCCGGTGCCGATCTCGGCGTCGAGACCCGCGAGGGCGACGGTGCGGCCGTAGCGCTTGACGACGCCGCGCGCCGATACGACGCTGGGTGACTGCGGTTCCGGTTGGGCCGAGTGCGGGTGGGCGTTGGGCATCGTTCGTCGGCGAGGCGCCTCTGCAGCAACGATTCTCCTCTGTTCGGGCGAGCCTCGTTCTCCGCCTCGCAGCTCCCGGGCCGGCACCGACCGTATTGGGCGCCGAACCTCTGGGAGAGACGGAGGGGGAGGGATTCACCCTCGATCCGCCTAACGACGGATAACGGTTTCCGAGACCGGACTGACAGTGCCGCTTTGCAGGGATGTTTCTCCTCGTTCGCCAGCTTGTTGGCCAGTGGCGCGCAGGTGCAGAGGCCGCCACTTCGTCTAGGGGTCGCGCGCACTCGCCGCGGGGGGCCGCCTGGGGCGACCCCCCGTCAGGTGACGAACCGCGGCGTCTTTACGCGTCCCGGGTGCAGGTTCGCCAGGCACCGAGACCGAGCGGCAGGGCCGCCCACGCGAGCACGACGACGATGCCCGCCGCGAGCGACATTGGCACGGCGGGGTCCGGGGCGCCCAGGGCCTCAGGCGCGAGCCGGTCCGCCGCGGTGTAGAAGAGCCCTTCGCGGATGGAGCCCAGGGATCCGAATCCGACCAGGAGGGGCATGACCACGATGTACCAGCCGAGCAGGATGCCGATCGCCGTCCCCCGCGAACCGAACAGCGAGGAGACGCCCAGCGCGAGCACCATGCTCACCGTCGTCACGAGCGCGAGCCAGCCCGCCGACGCGAGGAGGAGGCTTACGCTCGGCGCGACGGTGCCGAGGTCGAACTCGTACGCGCCGGGGCCTACCTGAACCCAGCGCGCATCCTGCGACCCCGCGAGGACGGTCGAAGCGGTCGCGGTGATCGCGAAGGCGGCGCCGGCGATCGGGAGGAGAAGCCCTAGGCCGGCGGGCACGCGCGCGGTGAAGAGAGCGAGCCGGGAGCGTCCAGTCACGACCAGCTCGCGGAAGACGCCGGCGCCGAAGTCGGCCGTCCCGAGCGTCGCGCCGACGAGAATCGCCGCCCCGACGCTGAGCATGGTGAGCAAGTCCATGGAGCCGACGAAGTTCTCCATGCCTCCGGCCGGCCCATTGTTCACAGGGTCGTTGGCGTGTAGGACGACGAGGGCGATGTAGGCGACCAGCATCGGCACCACCGTGAGCACGAGTGCCGAGATGACCAACCCGCGGCGCTTACGCAGCTTCAGGAACTCGGCGCTGACGAGCCTCGGCGACCACCGGCGCCCTCGGCGAGTTTGCGGAAGCGCCGCGGTGAGGGTTTGTGTGTTCATGCTGCTTCCTCCAATCGGGATGTGATCTCCAGGAACCGCTGCTCGAGCGACGCGCGCGTCGGCTCGAACCGGTGGATGGCGAGGCCTGCCAGGACGAGGCGCCGGCCGATGTCCCCCGCCGCGGCCTCGGCCTCCACGTCGGGATGGAGCGCGACGCGGATGCCGTCGGGGCCGGAGGTCGCGACGGCCACCGCGCGGTGCTCGGAGAGAAGCGCCAGCCCCTCTCCGTCGTCGCTCGTGGCGATGAGAATCGTCTGCTCGCCGCCGGTGGCCAGCTCCTCGATCGAGCCCTGCATCACCACGCGCCCTCGATCGACGATGGCGACCTGATCGCAGATCTTCTCCACCTCGTCGAGCAGGTGCGAGGAGAGAAGCACCGTGCGGCCTTCGGCGACGAAGCCGTGGATCATGGCGCGGAACTCGTGGATCCCGGCCGGATCGAGCCCGTTCGTCGGCTCGTCCAGGATCAGGAGCTCCGGGTCGGCGAGCAGGCTGCGGGCGACGCCCAGTCGCTGGCGCATCCCCTGCGAGTACCGCTTCACACGCTCGTCCGCCCGCTGGGAGAGCCCGACGCGAGTCAACGCGCTGTCGATCCGGTCGTGCGCCTCCGGTTCACGTGCGGCCGCGATGACCGAGAGATTCTCGCGGCCGGTCAGGTGACCGTGGAAGTGCGGCTCCTCGACGATCGCGCCCACGCGCGCGAGCGCCGCAGCCCGCTCGGCCGGCACCGGCCGACCCAGCAGCCGCATCGAGCCGGCCGTGGCCTGGGTCAGCCCGAGCAGCATCCTGATCAGGGTGGTCTTGCCGGCGCCGTTGGGGCCCAGGTAGCCGAAGGCGGAGCCGCGCGGGACGTGCAGGTCGACCTCGGCGACGGCAACGCGGCTGCCGAAGCGCTTCGTGAGGCCGGACGTCTCGACGGCGAAAGTCCCGGAGCTTTCCTTCCTTCCGTTCGTTGCCTGAGTGCTCATGTCTCCTCCTGTCTGGTTGCGTCTTCAGGCTGCGACCGAGCGTATGGCCCCCGATGGCCCTTGCCATCGGGCGCTCGACCCATTTGCCCTCCTGCGCGCGGAGGGTTTCCGGGGATCCCGCTCCTCCGAACGGAGGAAGGTTCAGGCGGGGGAGCCGGGGCGCACGAGTCCGGCTTCGTAGGCCAGGACGACCGCCTGGACCCGATCGCGAAGACCGAGCTTCCTGAGGACGCTTGAGATGTGGCTCTTGACCGTTGTCTCGCTCAAGAAGAGGCGCTCCGCGAGCTCCGCGTTCGAGAGCCCGCTGGCGAGGAGCTTGAGGACCTCGAGCTCGCGCTCAGTGAGGGAGGCGAGCTCGGACGGCTTCTCCTCGGCGCCGGGCAGCGTGTGCGCGAAGCGATCGAGGAGCCGCCGGGTGATCGAGGGGGCAAGGAGGGCCTCGCCGGCCTCGACGACCCGGATCGCGTCCACGAGCTGCGCCGGCTGCACGTCCTTGAGGAGGAAGCCGCTCGCTCCCGCCCGGATCGCCTCGTAGACGTACTCGTCCAGGTCGAAGGTCGTGAGGATGAGGATGCGCGCGCGCGAGCCTCCGGCCACTAGCCGCCGGGTCGCCTCGACCCCGTCGACGTTCGGCATACGGACGTCCATGAGGATGACGTCGGGGTCCACCCGCCGCGCGAGCTCGATCGCCTCGCGGCCGTCCTCCACCTCGCCTACGACCTCGATGTCCTCCCTCGACTCGAGGATCAAGCGGAAGCCGCTGCGGACGAGCGCCTGGTCGTCGCAAAGAAGAACGCGGATGCTCATGACTCGGACTCCTCGAGTGGGATCCGGGCATGGATGCCGAAGCCGCCGTTCGCGGCGGGGCCGACCCGCAGATCGCCGCCAAAGAGCGCGACGCGCTCCCTCATGCCGATGATCCCGTGGCCGCGCTCCGCTCCTTCCACCGTCGCTCCCCGTCCATCGTCGACGACCTCGACGTCGAGCGTCCCGGGTCCGTAACGGACGAGCACACTCGCGTGCAAGGCGTCCGCATGCTTGAGCGTGTTCGTGAGCGCTTCCTGCACGATCCGGTACGCGGAGAGATCGACGCTTGGCGGGAGCTCGTACGGGTTTCCTTTAACGGTCAGCTCGACTGCAAGCCCGGCGGACCGCACCTGCGCGACGAGGGCATCGAGGCGATCCAGGCCGGGCTGGGGGGCGAAGGCGTCCAGGCCGTCATCCGGGCGTACGCCCCCGAGCAGGCGGCGTAGCTCGGTCAGCGCCTCGCGTCCGGTCGACTCGATCGACCCAAGCGCCTCGCGAACCCGGCCTGGCTGGGTCTCGAAAGCGTCGCCCGCCGCAGCCGCCTGGACGGTCATCACGCTGACGTTGTGCGCGATGATGTCGTGCAGCTCGCGCGCGATCCGCGCCTGCTCCTCGGCGGCGGCCCGCCGCGCGTTCGCCTCGCGCTCCCGCTCGAGCCGGGTGGCGCGCTCCTCGAGCTCCTGCATGTAGGCGCGCCGGGTGCGCAGGTTATCGCCGAGGAGCCAGGCCGCCGCAAAGACGCCGTAGACCGCGGCCCCGGCCACGCTGTCCTCCGCGTTACCGACGTGAGCGTCGGCGACGATCTTCCCGACGGCGAAGGCGAGAACGAAGGCCGTCGCCAGTCCGATGCGTATCGAGTTTGGACGCCCGACGTGAGCGGCGACCGTGTAGAGCGCGATGACAGCGCCGGGGAGGAAGAAGTTGTCGAGGAGGAAGTACATCGCGAGCGCCGCGGACAACGTCACTGCGAGGACCGGGATGGGAAAGCGGCGCCGGAGGGCGATGGGCAGGGTCGCCAAGAGCGCCAAGCCCACCTGCCAGACTGGGAACGAGTCGGAGCCGGACCCCCCTTCGGACGCCTCTTCCGGCGCGGAACTCGACGGCGTGGCCGTCGGCTGGCCGATCGTCACGGTCGGCTCGAAGCCGCCCCCGGTGACCCAGTAGGAATAGTTGCCATCTTCGGGGAAGACAGCGCGGGCACGAAAGACGTCGGGTTTTTCGGTCGGCGTCGAGTCGTAGGTCCTCGTCTCGCCCGTGCCCGCGTACTGGATCGTCAACCGGGGCTCGCCTCTTGCAAGCGGCCTCGGGGGATTCTGCACGGTGATCTCGACGTTCCAGGTATCGCCCGCCGCGAGGCCGAGCGGCGGCGACGGGCTGAGGTGAACTCCGCTGTCGCGCGTCTCTTGGAAGCTTCGCTCCGGCTCGACGGTGAGAAGCGAAAGAGTCGCAAGCACCACGGCGAGCGCAACGTCCCAGAACAGCGGGCCCGGCCGTCGGGCCCTGCGAACCAGAGCCGGCCAGCGAGGCATCAGCTGAACCTTAGACCTGGCCGGCCGGCTCGGCCTCCTGCCCGCGGAGGAACTGAGTTCCTCCCAAAGAAGGGTCTGCCTCGCGGCGCGAGGCGGTCGAAGACCGGCGCACCGGTTCGTCAGTCAGGCGCGGTTTCTCGGGTGAGACGGAGGGGGAGGGATTCGAACCCTCGATCCGCCGAACGACGGATAACGGTTGCGAGACCGCTTACAAACTGGCGATTTGCAGGGGCTTTAGTCCTCGTGCGCCAGTCGATACGCCAGCCAACCAAAAGTGATGCAGTGTGCCGAGGTGCGGCGTTAGCTCGCGGGAGGTGTGGAACCGAGCGACCTCCGGGTGACAGATCACGTCAAGCGTCGCGCCAGTTGGCGACGATCGCCGCGCAATCGCTCTATTGATGCGGGTTGGCCATCGGGGGTCCGGGATGCCGCCTGGTTCCGTGAGCCGGTTTTCGGACGTTTGCTGCCCGAGATGTCGGTTGGGGCGAAACCTCCGCGCCGAAGACTCGGCGTCACGGCGGGCCGCGCCTGGGGCGGGCCCGCCGTGACGGTCGGTCGAGCTCAGCCCGCGGGCCTGAACCCGGCCAGGGTGTCTCGGAGTTGCCGGGCGGCATCCGCCACCGCGGGGAGATCCTCGTCGGCCACCGCGCTATTGAGCTCTTCGAGCTCGGTGTTGAGGCGAGTGAGATCGGCCGCACCCAGGATGTGCTGAATCCTGTCCCGGATGTAGTCGATGCTGAAGAAATCACCGTTCACCGCGGCCGCGTCGCCCGCGGCCGCGTCGACCAGCATCTGAGCTGCCCAGAGGTCGAAACGGGCGAGGTCGATCTCGGTCACGGGCCGATGACGGAGCTGAAGGTCGAGGCTCCAGCGAGCGACATCGATCGCGGCCTGGCGGGCTTCAGGCGCCTTGCGGCTCCTGACCCCCTCGGCGAGCGCCTCGAGAGCGCCGCTCATCTGCGGCTCGAGCCTGTTCGGCACCTCACCTGCTCTCACGGTCTCCCAGGCGGCCGTCATCCTCTTGACCGTGGCCTGCGCCTCGTTCCAGTCCTTCGACTGGGCCGCGTCGAAGACGTCGGCCGCACCGCTCTCCAGGGTGACGAGCTCCGCCGGCGTCGGCTCGGAGAGCGCGTCGGTGGGCACCGCCAGGGCGAGCGCCTCGACGTCGCCCCCACCGCCCGTGAAGAACTCGCCGTAGCCGGGGCCGAAGGTCTTACCCTCCGTCGAGTTGTCCATATGGACCTCCTCGATCACGAGCCCACCCTCGACGGGGCCCAGCGGGCCCTCGAGCGTCTGGTCGACGGACTTGACGGTGACCTCCTCGAACACGAAACCCGGGATGTTCTCGGGCCGGTAGACGTCGCCGACCTGGGGATCGGCGGGCATGATCATCGCCGCAGGGCCGTCCTTGCCGGCGATCCAGGTGCCGTGGGTGTTGGCGATGACGCCGTCCTTGAAGTTGAACACGTCCTCGCCGAAGTACCACACTGCTCCGTTGTCGTCCTGGGCGTAGAAGTCGTACGCCACCTCCTCGATGCGCCCGCCGAGATAGGCGACGTACTGGGAGACGAGCACCTCAACCTGCTGGCCCTGCCACTCGACGATTCTGGTCTCGGGCAGCAGCGTCACCTCGGTCCGAAACGGCTTGCCGTCGACCCGTCCGAGCAGCAGCACGGACTCCTGCTTCGAGACCGGGAAGAGCGGGTTGCTGACGTTGGTGGGGTCGGAGAACGTCGGCGAGGCGAGATCGACCCGCTCGCTCTCCGGGGCAACCGTCAAGCCTTCCACGACCGGCTGGGCGATCGTCGCCTGGGCGATCGTCTCCTGTCCTCCGCCGGATGCCGAGGCTGACCCGCCCTCGTCGCGGCACCCGCTGGCAAGGAGCGCGGCCGCCAACAGCGCCGCCGCCAGGGCGAGCGCAAGCGCGGGTCTGGGCGCGTGTCGCTCCGGCCGGGCTTGTCGCAACGAGCGCTCCTGATTCCTGCGATTCATGGTCAATGCAATCGGGTTATGGCGCATGACGCCCTCCTGTCTCGCGTTCTCAGTGTCGGAATCACGAGCCCATCCTGGAGGGCGCGGATGGGAGGGTCATGAGGCGTGGATGAGAGGGCGATGAGGCTCGTGACCGCGGCGCTTGCCAGCGCAAGGCCGGCGCCTCGCCTGTGTCGCGCACGCGTCCCGCCGGCGTCCGAGCGGCGCTGATTTCGGCAACCGAAAAGACGACCCCTCCTTACCATGCGATCCGAACGGCAGCCGATGGCAACGGCTTCTCGCTAGTTCAACCCTTCTTGCGGCTTTGGCGAGGCAAACGTCTGTGCCCAGTTGCGCCCCCTCTATTCCATAACTGTTCCGTGACATTCGGCCCAAACGCGCGGTATAGCCGCGCGTACTGGGAGGCGCAGTCCGAACCTGAAAGGGCATCCGGTAGGGACTAGCGTGTCGCAGGTGGCTCGAGCTCGCCGTCCGCAGCGTGCGCGCTGATCACCGAGCCGAGGTCTAGCGCCGCTAGCGTCACGAACGTGAGTAGCGACGCCACACCCAGCAGGCCGCCGTCGAAGACGAGCGTGAGCGGGAGCCCGAGCGTGCGGTCGGTGTTCTGGTCGCGCGCATACAGCAGTTGGCCGGGTCGAACTGCCTCGGTGACTGAGACGCGAACCGCGCGGGCTGCCGGCCGATCACGGCGCCGGCCCGATCGAGCTGTCCGCCGCCATGGTCGGTGACACCGAGCTGCGGCGCTTTCATCTCTCACGGCCATTTCATCTGACGTTTGTACCGTGATCGAACGCGCAATACGCCAGGGAAAGGAAGCCTGTCTATGAAGAAGAGACTCGCAGTGATCGCCACGGTCGTCGTGACTCTCGGCGCGGCCTCGGCCGGCATCGCAATCGCCTCCGGCGGCGACGATGACGCGGCGGATACTCCGATCGCCGGGACCGACCTGCAGAAGGCCAGTGCGGCCGCGCTCGCCAGCACCGGGGGCGGCCGAGTCACCGGCACCGAGGTCGGCGACGAGGAGAGCTACTACGAGGTCGAGGTCACACTCGACGGCGGTGGCCAGGTCGACGTCCAGCTCGACAAGAGCTTCAACGTCGTCAGCTCCGACGGCGACCACGACGGATCGAGCGAGGACTAGACCCCACCGTCTCCGCTCCTCAACGGGGTGTCAGTCTGCGCAGGCTGACACCCCGTTCCCGTTCGAACCGCTGGTCGCCCGCACCACGCAGAAGAGCCTCGACCGGGGCTGTGCGCGTCTGAAGCGCCTTCTCGAAACCGGCACACCCTGACATCGCCGGGACGCGGTTCAGGGTTCAGTCGTTTCGGTCCCATGCCCCGGCGTGTCTAAGCAGCTCCTACTTGGGAGGTGCGAGGCGTTGGCGCCCCGGTCGTCCACGCAATTCGGTTGCTTGCACGCGACGGCGGGATCCCCCGGCCGCTCCGAGGACTCACGGTCGTGGGCGCACTTCCCGTTCCGCGGCCCGTGGACGAGGCGGTCCTGCTCCTCGCGGCCGGTTTGCTCTACGCCTTCTATCGCGAGGCTTGGACACACACGCGTCCCTGACCCCGCTCGCCCCTCCTGAGTGCCACAGGTGGAGGCGAGCGGGGCCTCCGGACCTCACACGATCCATCGTGAAGCCGCTATTTCACCACGAACGTGCTCGTCGTGAACGTCCAGTTGCCACTCTCCTCGATCGCTTGGATCTCGAGTTCGTACTCGGTGCCCGATTGGAGGAACTCCGCCGGAATGGGCACCCTCCTGGCCAAGGCCGGGAGGTCGACGCTGTACACGCGGAGGGGATCCTCCCGCGTGACGATCACCCGGTAGCCGACGATGTCGATTCCCGGAGGTTGGGCGGCAGCCGTCCACCTGGCGACGACATCGTCGCGGCCCACCGAGGCACCGTCTGCCGGCGAGGTGATCTCGGGCCCGTTGGGGATGTCGTGCGAGAGCCTCGCCGTGCCCACCAGCTTCTCGCCCTCGATCGTTTCCCCCACGAAGGTGTACTTGCCCTCCGGGAAGCGCGCCTTGAACTCCTCGAGCGGCACTTCGCTGAACGGCGGCTCGTTGCTCTCGGAGAAGAGCTCGGTCAAGCCCCACCCTTTCAGGCGCCCCTGGGCGTTGACTGCGAGAATCGTGCGTCCGTTCGGGCCGGAGATCGTCATCGAATTCCACGGCTCGCCGTCGAGGAAGAATTGCAGCCCCGCGTCACCAGCGGTGCCGTTGACCTCGATGATCAGCGTCGCCGCGGCGAGGGGTATCGGCTTCCCCGCCGCCTCGCTCGCCTGAACACGGGCGAGCGCCGTTCCACCAAGCGTGAGCAGCGCGAGCGCGGCAACGCCCGCTGCGATCTGAACCGGTCGTCTCTTCATGTCCCCTCCTTCCGACCGCCTTGCAGATCCGGACGCGACGCTAATGGACGAATGTGAGATGACGATGAACGCGGCCCGCAACCAGGAGGTCGAGGGCTTCGCCTCAAGGGACATCGTCCCTGGCGAAGCTCGAGCTCGACGGCCACGATCGGGAACATCGCCCCGCGCGAGCAACACGTCGTCGACGGCCAGGTGCCGAGGCTTGGTGTTTCATGCCCTAGCGGGCGCGAGGTCGTCCCGTGCCAGCGCGACCCAGACGTCCGCGCCAGACGGCGTGCGATTGATGGCGCCGGCCGACCCTCCGTGTGCTCGCGCGATCACGTCGACGATCGCCAGTCCGAGCCCGATGCCTCCGCGACTTCGCGCCTCGTCGGCGCGCGCGAACCGCTCGAACGCGCGAGGCAGGAACTCTGCGTCGAACCCATTTCCCTCGTCCGCAACGTGGAGCTCGACCTCGCCGCCGTCCGCTCTGGCGAAGAGCGCGATCGGCCCATCACCGTAGCGAAGCGCGTTCTCGATCAGGTTGCCGAGTGCTGAGTTCCGTTCCGGCGATCGGGAATAAGCCGATCGAGGTAATGGTTATATGGGTACTATATCCATTAACTAGGGTCGACCGCGCTGGCCGGCCCGCGCCCAAGAGGAGGAGCGATATGTCCCCACTCCAGACCATCGAGCCCGCTTCGGCAACCGGCCGGGCGAAGGAGCTGCTCGACGCTGTCCAGGCGAGCCTCGGCCTGATTCCCAACATGACGAAGGCGATGGCGAGCTCGCCGGCCGTGCTCGAGGGATACCTCGGTCTGAGCGGCTCGCTCGGGAAGACGCTGACGCCGCAGCTGCGCGAGCAGATCGCGCTCGTGGTGGCCGAGGAGAACGGGTGCCGGTACTGCCTCTCGGCCCACACCGCCCTCGCAGGTCTCGCAGGGCTGACCGAGGCCGATCTCCATGCGAGCCGAGAGGCGCGCTCGGAGGACGGGAGGACCGACGCGGCTCTCAAGTTCGCCAGAGTGGTGAACGCGAACCGGGGCGGGGTGAGCGAAGAGAGTCTCGCCCGCGTACGGGCGGCCGGCTTCAGCGATAGCGAGATCGCTGAGATCGTCGGTCACGTCGCCTTGAACGTGTTCACCAACTACTTCAACAAGGTGGCTGAGACGCCGATCGACTTCCCGGTCGTCGAGCCGAGGTTGACACGCGCCGCCTGACGTCGGGTCGCTGAGGCTCCCGCACCTCTCGCGGGAGCCTCGCCCTCGGAAAGGAGGCAATGATGAGGGTCGCGGAGCTTTGGCGCTATCCCGTCAAGTCGCTCAAGGGCGAACAGCTCGACGGGACGGAGGTCGGGCCGCTCGGCATCCCCGGCGACCGACTCGTGCTCGTCCGGGGAGCGAACGGTCACGTGATCACCTCGCGCACGAAACCCAAGCTGCTCGCCCTGCGCGGCACGCTCGGTCCCGAGGGCGCGCCGCTCGTCGAGGGCCGCCTCTGGCACGACCCGGCGGCGCTGGCCGCCGTTCGGCACGCGGCCGGCAGCGACGTGGAGCTGGTGCGCCACGACGGCCCCGAGCGGTTCGACGTGCTACCGCTAACGGTCCTGACCGACGGGTCGATCGGCGCCCTCGGCGTCGACCGCCGCCGCCTCCGCCCCAACATCCTCGTCTCGGGCGTCGAGGGTCTCGAGGAACGCGAGTGGCCGGGCCGGCTCCTTCGCATCGGCGGAGCCGTCATCCACGTCGCGCGTCTGCGGCCGCGGTGCGTGATGACGACCTTCGATCCGGATACCCAGGACCAGGACCCTTCCGTACTCAAACGGATCGTCCACGAGTTCGACGGCGCCATGGCGCTCGACTGCGCGGTCGTGGAGGGCGGGCGGGTCCACCTCGGCGACCCCGTCGAGCTGCTGCCCGAGGGCGCGTCGTAGCATGTCCGCATGGATGGGACGGAGTTTCCGCTGCGGGGCGGCCCGCCCCCCGTCGATCTCGTCAACACGACGATCGTCGAACGCGGCCGGCAGCGCGACCTCCTCGCCACCGCGGACGACCTCGCGGCGTGGCTCGAGCTCGAGGGGGAGCGCCTCGGGCTCGACAGCACCCGGGGAGAGGCGCCCCTCGAGGACTTCCACGCCCTTCGCGCCGCCCTTCGGCGGAGCTTCGACGCCGTCGCGAGCGGCGAGCGCGCGCCCGCTCCGGCGCTGACGGCCATCAACCAAGCGAGCGCCCGCGATCCGGCCTACCCCGAGCTCGAATGGCCGAGGGAGGGAGAGGCACGAATCCGGCGGCGGAGCGTCGGTCGGACGACGTCGCCCGACGCGCTGGCGGCGGTGGCGAGGTCGGCGATCGAGCTCCTCGGGGGGCCGGAGCGAGTCCGCCTGCGGCATTGCGCGAACCCGGCCTGCATCCTCTTTTTCGTCGGAGACAACTCGCGGCGCATCTTCTGCTCGAACGTCTGCGCCAACCGCGTCCGCGTCGCCCGCCACAAGCGAAAGCGGCGGCCTGTCGCGGGCCCCGCCGAACAGGCGGTTTAGCGAGAGGCGGAGGGGGAGGGATTCGAACCCTCGATCCGCCTAACGACGGATAACGGTTTTCGAGACCGCCTAGAAATACCTGATTTGCAGGCAGTTTTGTTCCAGTTCGCGAGTGGGTTCGCCAGCGCGCGAAACGATGCGGCGGACCGCCGCCGCGGAAGCTCGCCGGAGAAGCGACCACCTCCTTACCATCTCCGAGACCGTTGCCGTGGGTTGCTACCGGTTGCCGATCGGCGTATTTGAGCGAGTTTCGACGCTGTCCGATTTGCGAGCGGGTGCCACCGGTTGCGCCCGCTTGGCTCCATAAATGCTCCATACCTGCGGGCGAGTCTCGGCAACGCCGCGGTGTCGAGGTACGCATCGATCGCGCCGTTGCCGAGCTCGTCAGTGGTCAGCGGTCGATGGTGGCCATGTTGGCCTCGTCGTGGCGTTCGCCGGTGGCGGGGGTGAGATCGTTCAGCCGTGCGATCTGCTCCACGCTCAGCTCGATACCGTCGGCTGCCGTGTTCTCCTCGACGCGGGAAACCCGCTTGGTGCCGGGGATCGGGGCGATGTCGTCGCCCTGCGCAAGCAGCCAGGCCAAAGCGACCTGTGCCGGTGTGGCGTCGAGCTCGGAAGCGACGGCCTCGACCTCGTCGACGATGCGGAGGTTCTTCTCGAAGTTGCCCCCGGTGAAGCGCGGGTTGCTCTTGCGCCAGTCGTCG
>JAIBJN010000024.1 GCA_020029595.1 Actinomycetota bacterium
CAGACGCTCTCGTACTCCCTCACCGCCACGCGGCCGTCGCCCAGGTCGAGACGCTTCGATCCCTCACGAGAGGCGAGCAACTCTAACAGCGCTCTCTCGACGGGTCGCGGGAGGCCGCCGCCCTCGTCGAGGGCGGCGAGGACATTTCGCTCGGCAGCCGGGTGGAGCCGCCTGAGGGCGGGGAGGATCTCCGCGCGAACGAGCCCGCGGGCCGTGTCCGGATTGGACGAGTCGAGGCGGACTGTCAGCCCTTCCGCGCGACAGTACGCCTCGGTCTCCTCGCGCCAGACCGTCAGGAGCGGGCGGACGACGCCGTCCTCGCGCCGCACCCGGATCCCGGTCGTCGTGCCGCTCGAGGCGAGGCGGTAGAGGATCGTCTCCACCTGGTCGGTGGCGGTGTGCCCGGTCGCGCGGAGGCGGTCCGCGGCGACCGCGTAGCGAAGCTCGCGGAGCTCGGCTTCGGTGGCGCGGCCGGCGGCAGGCGCCTCCACGATCTCGGCGCCGAGCCGCTCGGCGCAGATGCGCGCGTCCTCCTCCGACTCCTCGCCGCGGAGCCGGTGGTTCACGTGGAGGGCGGAGGCGCGGTAGTCGAGCGCGCCGAGAGCGTGCCAGAGGCAGGTGGAGTCGGGGCCGCCCGAGACGAGGCACGTGACCTCGCCGCCGGAGGGGATGAGGCCGTGCCGGCGGACGTGCTCCTCGATCCGCGCGCGCAGCGCCGCGGTCTCCACGAGGAGAGTCTACGGCCGTCGAAGCCGGAGCTCGCTACAGGAGCGGGCCGACGTCGCAGCCTTCGCGCTGCAGGGCCGGCTGCGCCTCCGCCAGGACGTCCCTGGCGAAGTTCGCGAGGCCGTACGCGCGAAGCATGCGCTCGCCGGCGTCCTTGCCTTCGGCATGGAGCGTCACCGCCTCTCCGTATTCCGTGAACATGGCGTCGAGGTACTTCTGGGCCTCCCGGAGCGACGGGTCGTTCGGCTTCACGTGGCCGACGCGCTCGGCGGCGTCGAACGCCTCCAAGGCGATCTCGTCCGCGCCGACCCCGCCGGCGCGGAAGTCGACCGCGAGCTCGTTGAAGGCGGTGACGTCGAGGCTCGCCGCCTGGATGAACTTCTGATCCGTCGCGACGCAGGAGTGCGCGAGCAGGTCCCGCGAACGGCCGCAGCCGGCCGTGAACGCGAGGATGAGCGCTGCCGCAGTGAGGCTGACCCTCAGCAACTCGCAACGAATGATCAGCGGCGCCCAAGCCCTCCGCAATCACCCATTCGTGGCTCCGCGGCCGTCGCCCGAGAACCACGCTTGTGTTCCACCGGCACAAGGGAGTCGTGCGCGTGGAACACAAGCTCTCCGCGGGCCGGGCGCTCGGTCAGGCGAAAATGAGGGAGCGGTAGGTGATTGTGCGGCGCATGCCGACGCCGTCGTAGAGGGCGATCGCGGCCGCGTTCTCCGGGCGGACGAAGAGGCAGACGGCCGGCGTCGTCTCGAGAAGCAGGCGGCAGAGGTCGGCGAGGCCGCGCTTTCCGTAGCCGCGGCCGCGGAGCTCCGGCTCCACCCAGACCTGCTGGAGCTGGACGGCTCGCGGCGTCCAGGCCGAGGCCTCCGCCTTGAAGAGGATGCGGCCGTCCTCGGTCCAGAGCCAACTCCTGCCCTCCTCGATCTGGATGCGGGTGCGCCACTCGAAGAGGGCGGGATCGCGGGCGTAGGCGTCGACACCCACCTCCTCGCGGTAGGCCTCGGCAGAGGCGACGACGAGGGTGTCCAGGTCGAGGAGGCGCGCACGGCGCAGCCCGCTCCCGCCGCCCGCCGGGGGCTGTTCGAGGACGTAGACGGGCTGGCCGGGCCGGTCGTCGAGCGGCTTCGGCAGGGCGTCGCGCGTCGCCTCCCAGAGCTCGGTGACAGCGTCCTCCTCCCCCACGACCATGCGCGGCTCGGTGCGCGAGACGAGCTCTGCGAAGGCGGCGCAGCCGGGGCCCGAAGGCACGAGATTGGCGCCGAGATGGAGAAGCGCGGTCAGCCGCCGGCCGTCGCGCAGGGCGGCGAAGCGGCCGAGCCCGCGGCGGGCCACGTCTTCGAGGAACACGCGCTCGACGGGGTCCGCGGCGCAGAAGGCGAGGATCTGCGGAAGCCGAGGCCGCTTGACCAGGCGCGCCATGCCCGGGGACGATAGCGCCATGCCTATTCACGTTCGCGCAGAGCCCGGCGACTACGCCGAGGCCTGCCTCCTCCCCGGCGACCCCCTCCGCGCGAAGTACGTCGCCGAGACCTTCCTCGAGGACGCCCAGCAGCGGAACTGGGAGCGCGGCATGCTCGGCTACACCGGCACGTTCCGCGGCCGACCCGTCTCGGTCCAGGCGACGGGCATGGGCTGCCCCTCGGCGGCGATCGTGATCGAGGAGCTCGCCATGCTCGGCGTCACGCGGATGCTCCGCATCGGCAGCTGCGGCGGCCTGCAGCCGGACCTGAAGCTCGGTGACCTCATCGTCGCGATCTCCGCGGTGCCGGCGGACGCGACCGCGCTCCACATCGTCGGCGAGCCGCACGCGCCCACCGCCGACTGGAGCCTCGTCCACTCCGCCGTCCACGCGGCGAAGGAGCTCGGCAAGGACGTCCGCGTCGGGCCCGTCGTCTCCAGCGACGTCTTCTACAACGCGGACGAGGGCCAGTACCAGCGCTGGTCCGACCGCGGCGTCCTCGCCGTGGAGATGGAAGCGGCGGTCCTCTTCACGCTCGGGGCGCTCCGCAAGGTGAAGGCCGGCTGCCTCCTCACGGTCAGCGACGTCGTGGTCGAGGGGGAGTTCGTGCGCATCTCCGACGAGGAGATGAAGGCTGCGGTCGACCAGATGACCGAGCTGGCGCTCGCGGTGGCGACGGGCACCGAGTGACCGACGGTGGAGTCGTCTTCGTCGTCAACCCGGCCTCGGCCAACGGGTCGACGGGAAGGCGATGGCCCGAGATCGCCCACCGCGCCGCGGAGCTCGGCCTCGCCGGCGAGTCGCTCCTCAGCGAGCGGCAGGGGCACGCGGTCGAGCTGGCGCGACAGGCCGCGGAGAGCGGAGCGCGGCTCGTCGTCACGGTGGGCGGCGACGGCACCGTGAACGAGGTCGTCAACGGCCTTCTCGCCGCCCGGAGCGACCCGCCCGAGCTGGCGGTGATTCCGCGCGGCACGGGCACCGACTTCGTCCGCCACTTCCGCATCCCGACGAACCTCGAAGGTGCCGTCCGCGTCGCGCTCTCGGGCGGAACCCGGCCCATCGACGCCGGGCGGATCGACTACCGGAGCTGGAGCGGGAGCGACGTCTCGACCTACTTCGCGAACAGCGCGAGCGCGGGGATGAGCGGGGCGGTCGCGCAGCGCGCCAACTCGTCTTCGAAGGCGCTCGGCGGCAAGGCGTCGTTCCTCTGGGCGACGCTCGCCGTCTTCGCGCGCTGGCACGCGAGCGAGATGGAGGTCGAGGTGGACGACGAGCGGCGCACGGGCCTCATGTACGACGCGATCGTCGCCAATTGCCGCTACCTCGGCGGCGGCATGGCCATGTGCCCCGACGCGGAGCCGGACGACGGGCTCCTCGACGTCCTCCTGATCGGCGACATCACGCGCCGGGATCTCGCGCTGACGCTCCCGAAGGTGTACCGAGGCACCCACCTACCGCATCCGAAGGCGGAGGCCCTGCGCGGGCGTCGCGTCGTCGTCCGGGCGAGGACGCCCCTCCCCGTCGAGCTGGACGGCGAGCAGCCGGGCACGACGCCCGCCGTCTTCGAGATCGTGCCCGAGGCGCTCCGGCTCCGGGTTCCCGCTTAGGAGGGTTCGGGCCCACCCGAGCCGGAGCCCTCGGTCGGGCCGGCCGGCGGGGACTCCGCTTTCGTGGTGGCCTTCGCAGTGGTCTTCCTCGCGCGCGTCGTCGTCCTGGGCCGGGTCGCGGGCTTTGTATCGGCCTCGAGCTTCGCGAGCCGCTTCTCGAGCCTCTCGATGTGCTTGCGGAGATCCTTGAGCTCTTCCGCGGCCGCCACGCCGACCTGGCCGAGCGCCCGTTTCGACGCATCGTCGAGCTTCCCCTTAGCCGACATCGCCCTGCCGACCGCGTCCGTCACGCGCTCGTTCTTGCCGAGCTCCTCCACGAGCCGGGTGAGGGCCTCCTCCCCGGCCTTCGAGAGGCGGCCCAGCGTGCTCGCCTCTGTCTCCTTCGCCTTCTTCTTCTTGGCCATTCGGCCCTCCTGGTTCGGTTCGCCGCCGGGGACGATACCCAGGAAGAGCCGACCGCGTTACGCGCTCGGGGGCTCGCCCCCGCGCCTGAGGCCGGGGAGCCCCCGCCGGACGGCGAGACGGGCGCCGAAGAACGCGAGCGCGAGCAGCAGCACGACGGGTGCGATGGTCGCCGCCACGACCAGGATCCAGCCGACGACGGTGACGAACCCTCGCGCCGCGCTCCGCCACGCGTCGACGATGCCCCAGGGACCGCCGCCGTTGCCGGCGACGGCGACCTGCCGCTCGCGGATGTCGAGCGAGATCGTGGCGTACGCGACCTGGTCGTCCAGGTAGCGGAGCCGTCCGCGCGCCTGCTCGAGCTCCAGCTGAACCTGGTTCAGCTGGGACTGGACTGCGAGCGCGGCCGGGACCGTCTCCGCCCGGTCGAGGAGCTCGAGGAGCTGGCGCTCGACCGCCTCGAGATGGCGGGCGCGGGCCTCGAGGTCGACAAGCTCTTGCGAGACGTCCTGCCCGGTTTCCTCCTGTCCCTCGACGCGGCCCAGGGCGGAGAGCCGCTCCATGGCTTGCGCGTAGCTCCGCTCGGGGACGCGCACGACGAGCGTCCCGCGGACGAGCCTGCGCTCGTCCCCCTGGGAGGCGCTCGAGCTGACGACGAAGCCGCCGAGGCCCGCGGCGATCGTGCGGGCCTCCTGGACGGTCGCGTCGAACGTGTTCCGCTTCACCGAGAGCGTGAGTGCCGCCGTCTGGATGATCCGCGGGCCGACCGAGGGCAGCGAGCCCGCGCCCTGGTCGGACTGCGCCACGGGCATCGCCTCGGCGGCCCCCGACTCCTCCGCCTCGGCAACCGCCGTGACGGCGCCCTGGGCGGAGGCCCCGTTCACGCCGGCGTCGTCGGCGTCACCCGAGGAGCAGGCGGCGGCCGCGAGGGCGAGTGCGCCGATGACCAAGACCAGCAGAAGCTTTTGCATCGTGTCCTCCCTTGCTGTCGTATGTTTGGACACGAGGCGGCCTGCGAAAGTTCCAGGCCGGAGCCGCTGATGCGACTCCGGCCTGGAAGTCACCGGATCCATTCATACTCATCTCGCCTTGGGCGAGATGAGTGGCTACCGCTTCGCCACCGACCTGCGCGTGCGCTTCAGCGAGACGGACGCGCAGGGCGTCGTCCACAACGCCGTCTACTTGGTCTGGTTCGAGATCGCGCGCGTCGCCTACCTCGGACAGTTCCCAGGCGGCTACAAAGGGCTCGTCGAGCAGGGAGTCGACGCGACGACCACCGAGGCATACGTCCGCTATCTCGACGGGACCCGGTTCGACGACGAGCTGCGGATCCATGTCCGCGCCACGGACGTCCGCGGAGCCCGCTTCCGCTTCGAGTACGTCGTCGAGCGGACGAACGAGCCGCCGGGCGTCGTCGCCGACGGCTGGACCGCTCACGCCTGCGTGAGCACCGAGACGCTGCGGCCGACGCGCATGCCGGCCTGGCTCGCGGAGGCGATCGGCCAGGTCGAGGGCTAGGGCGCCTTCTACCGCCTCGCCCGGGGTGTGGGGTCGTCGCCGTCCTGCTTCGGCTTCTCGTCCTCCTTGGACGGCGTCGCCGACTCCGGCCTCGGCTTCGTCCCCACGCGGACGATCCTCGCCTCGTAGCGGTAGGACGTGTACCACGACTCCCGGTAGAGCACCTCGCCGCCCTGGTAGACAATCCGCTCGACGCGAATCTCGCGGGAGGGCTCGCCGCCGAACTCGACGACGCGCTCCCCCTCGTAGAGCGTCGGGTCTGGCTCGCGCTCGGTCCTCGGCCGGCCGGTCACCTCGAGCTCGCCCGCGATGCTCTCCACGCGCCGGACGGGGCCGCCGCCGAGCATGCGCACCAGGATCCCGCTTTCATCGTACGAGGCCTTGATCACGACCCAGCGGGGCGTGTCGTTCCGGATCTTGAGGTCGACGTCGGGATAGTTCACGGTCGCGTCCCGGCCGTCGGGGTACCGGCTGATGTAGAGGGCGTGCGGTCGCCGCTCGGCGATCTTGAGCCCCGACTCCCAGGCCGCGTTGAAGACGGTCGTCGCCACCTGGGAGACCCCGCCGCCGATGCCCTCGGCGTACTCGCCGTCGAGGATGACCGGGGCGGTGCGGAAGCCGCGCTCCTCGGTCCGGGGGCCGACGTACTCGTTGAAGGACCAGACGGCCCCCGGGGCGATGCGCGCGCCGTCGAGCAGCTCCATCGCGAGCTGGAGGTTGTTGATGCGGTCGGCCGTCCCCGCGTAGAGCGTCGCGTAGGAGGCGAGCTGCCGCTCGATTCGCAGCGAGCGCGCCTCGCGCGTCGTCATCCTCGGCTTCACGTCGGCGACCACGAGCGCCGCGGTTCGGTCCGCGGGCCGCGACGCCGCGGCGAGGAGGGCGGCGGACGTGGCGGCGACGTCGAGCTCCCGGCCGGGGCGGGACGGCACGATGCGCACGCGGCCGTCCGCCCGGACGGCGAAGTCGGCGTTCCGCGGCGGGCGGGCGAGGCCGCGCGCGACGTTCTCGAGACGTCGCGCGGCCCCGTCTCTCTTGATCCGCAGCCGCGTGGCGCCCTCGGCGGGGAGGGCGAGCAACTGCGCCATCTCCCCGGACGTGATCGTGAACGTCGCACCCTTGTAGGTGAGGCGTACGGGCGCCGAGAGGACGACGCGAAGCTGAGCGGCGACCGGCGCGAGCGTGTCGCGCGTCACCTCCGCCGGGTCGACCATGACGGGCAGCGGCGTCTCGACGCGCTCGAAGCCCGCGAGCGCGGCGACCACGACGCCGGCGGCGGCCTCCTTGTCGAGCTCCCGGCCGGGCTGGCCGGGCACGATCACGGGTTCGAGGCCCCGAAGGACGATCGCGGCCTCACGGGCGGGCTGGCTGACCTCGGCGGCGATCCTCGCCAGCCTCTCGTCGAGAGCCGCGTCGTAGACGTCGGCGGACGGCTCGACGTCAGCGCCTGCAAGGCGAAGCCAGAGACGCTCGAGCCCGCGGATGGGGAACGGATCGTCGCCCTTGCCGATCGCTTCCTCCGCAGCGGCCGCCCAGTCCGCCTGGACGTCGAGCGTCGAGGGACGCAGCGGGAACCGCTCCTCTCCGGCCGTGAAGACGACCGGGACGGACTCGTAGCGCGCGGCGACCTGCTCGAGCTTCGCCTGTGCCTCGTCCTCCGTGAGGCCGCCCACGTTGACGCCGGCGATCGTGACGCCCGCAGCCATGCGGCTCGCCGAGCCCGCGAACAGGAGCCCCGCCGCCACGAGGAGCACGAAGAGGGCTGCGACGGCCGCGAGCGCGATGGGGCCGGCGCGCCGGACAATGCGGCTCCGCCCGCCGCGAATGCGGGCAGAACGATCCCTCCGGTCGGACCGGACACCAGCCTCGGCGCGCAAGCCGCCGAGTCTACCAACGGTCGGGAGGCCGGCTCGCGCCGTCTACGGCGGCGGCTGGAGCGTGACCCGGACCTGCGCGATGCACACGAGCGATCCGTCCTTCTCCGAGAAATCGACGGCCTCGAGCGTGCCGAGCTGCGCGTGGGCGACCGAATAACCGAACGACCTGCTCCAGTGGCCCGCCGACGCCGTCACCCCGACGGTGCGTGCGACCTGCCCGCCGACCTTGCGGAGCCGGACCTGGAACATGTGCTCGAAGAGATCACGCTCGCGTCCGGCCGCACTGGCCGTCCCAGGTCCTACGGAGAAGCTGTCGATCGTCAGGCAGCCGCCTTGCGAAGCGGTCGTGAAGACAGCGCCCGCACCCGGGGGGCGAGCCTTCCAGAGGTCGACCACGAGCCGCTCGGGCTGGTGCAGGACGCTGTAGGCGAGGTACTTGAAGCGCTCCCTCGCCGTTCGTAGTCGCAAAACGATGACGTTCGCACCCTGGTCGATGGCGGCACGGACGCCCTGGGACGCCTCCGGCGCCGCGTTGGTCATGATCCCCGCCTTGTTCACGCGCACGCGTGCGCGTCCGTCGCCGAACGGCTGGTGATCGGCGGCGAAGACGTTCCCGAGGCCGATCTGCCCGCCGGTGAAGTCGACGACGACGCGGACGAAGGCCGGGTGATTGCCGATGCGAATGTCTGTCGCGGTCACGGCGGCCTCGGCCCGCCCCGGAAGAGCTGCCGAGAACGCGGCCAGAGCCGCAAGGAGGGTGAGGGCTCCTCTGCTCACGCGCCGAGAAAACCACCTCGAGCGCGGAGATGCAAGCTCCACCCGGGCGTCCACGCGCAAGGCCTCCCGCCTACCACCGTGGCAGAGTCGTCAGGCCGAGCGATCGCCGGAAGCGAAGAACCCGCCCCGCGGCGCCGTCGAGGATGCCCTTGCGGGCGAGGGGCACGAGGGCGCGGATGGCCCTGCGGGCGTCATCCGCACTCGTGAAGAGGAGCAGGTCGGCGCCGGCGCGCGCGGCGAGGCGCGCCCACTTCACGGGCCAGCGACCGCCCACGATCCCGAGGGAATCCGTGATCGCGACGCCCTGGAAGCCCAGCCGCCGGAGAAGGCGGTAGGTTCCGGCCTTCGTGAGCGCGCGGCCTCCGCCGAAGCGGGCGTAGGCGGCGTGGCTGACCATGATGCACCGCGCACCGTCGCGGATCGCTGCTCGGAACGCACGGAGCTCGGGGGCGAGGACGCGGGCGGGAACCAGCTGCGAATCGTCGGTCGAGACGGGCGCGGAGCCAAGGCCGGGGAAGTGCTTGGGACACGCTGCCACGCCGCCCGCCTCGAGGCCCTTTGCGAAGGCGAGCCCGAGCGCCGGTCGCGCGAAGTGGCGCGGGCCGAGCGGCCCCGAATCGAGATCCAGGATCGGAGCCAGGTCGACGTGAACCCCTGCCGCCCGGAGAGCCCGACCCGCGCCGCGGCCGGCCGCTTTGGCCTCCTGCAAGGAGGCATGGGCCCTGGGGTCGTCCGCGGGAGGCAACGCGGGGAAGGCGCGGACGCCTCCCCCCTCCTGGTCGACGAACACGAGCACACCCCTGGGCCTCGGGTCGGTGCGGTTCCAGCTCCGGACCAGCACGCCCGCAACCCCCTTCGGCGCGGGAAGGCCCGAGACGACGACGAGCGCCGCCTTCTGCTCCACGGTCAGGCCGGCGAGCGGGTCGGGAGGAGGCGGCGGCGCAGGCGCCGCGGTGAGCGCGAGCGCCACCTGGATGAGCGCACCGAATCCCACGCTACTGGGGCTCGACGGTCACCGTAAAGGTGCGCTCCTCGAGCGGGGGCTCGGCCTCCCAGGGGCGCCTGTAGACGAACCGCACCTCGACCTCGCCGGGCTCGACGGCGTCGAAGCGGAACCGCTGAGAGGCGGGGCCGCCGACGTGCGCGGGATCGCCGCGCTCCAGCTCCTCGCCGGCGAGGACGAGGCCGGTCCCCTCGGGGACGATCGCTTCCCAGCGAAAGCCCGAGCCTGGAACGCTCTCGAGCACGACCTCGAACCTCTCGCCGACGAAGGCGCGAATCTCGCTCACGCTGTCCGTAGACTACGACTCGTGGATTTCGAGCTCACGCCTGAGCAGCGCGAGGTGCAGGCGACGGTCCGGCAGTTCGTGGACGAGCGCGTGCTTCCCAACGCGATCGAGAACGACATCAATCACCACCTCGACATGTCCGTGATCGAGGGGATGGCCGAGCTCGGGCTGCTCGGCATCGTCATTCCGGAGGAGTACGGCGGGGCGGGCATGGACTTCGTCTCCGAGGCGCTCTCCTGCGAGGAGATCGAGCGCGGAGAGGCCGCCTTCCGCACGCTCATCTCGGTCCACGTCGGCCTCAACTCGCTGAGCCTGCTCCGCTATGCGAGCGAGGAGCAGAAGCAGCGCTACCTCGGGCCACAGGCCCGCGGCGAGAAGCTCGCCTGCTTCGGGCTCACCGAGCCGGCCGCCGGGTCCGACGTCGCCGCGATGCGGACGACCGCCGTCCGCGAGGGAGACGTCTACGTCCTCAACGGGCAGAAGAACTGGATCTCGTACGCTGCGGTCGCCGAGCACGCGCTCGTCTTCGCGAAGACGGATCCCGAGGCGAAGCACAAGGGGATCTCGGCGTTCATCGTCGAGCGTTCGTGGCCGGGCGTCTCCGCGCAGGAGACCGAGCACAAGCTCGGCGTCTGGGCCGGCTCGACCGGCGAGCTCTTCTTCGAGAACGTCGAGGTGCCGGCCGAGAACCTCGTCGGCGAGGAAGGGCAGGGGTTCGAGATCGCCATGTACAGCCTGGATCAGGGCCGCTTCACCGTCGCGGCCGGGGGCTGCGGCGTCATCCGCGCGTGCCTGGAGCGGTCGGTGGAGTACGCGCGCGAGCGTGAGACGTTCGGCCGGCCGATCGGCAAGAACCAGTTCGTCCAAGACATGATCGCCGAGATGGTGCTCGACTACGAGACCTCGAAGCTCCTCGTCATGCAGGCCGCCTGGCTCAAGGACCGCGGCGTTCGCAACACGCGCGAGACGAGCCTCGCAAAGTGGCACGCCACCGAGTGCGCCTTCAAGGCGGCCCACCTGGCCATCCAGGTGCACGGCGCCTACGGCTACTCGGCCGAGTACGGGATCGAGCGCTACTTCCGGAACGCCCGCGCACCGATCATCTACGAGGGCACGACGCAGATCCACAAGATGATGCAGGCCGAGCACGCGCTCGGGTATCGCAACCTGAACGGGCGCGACGGCGACGTCTCGCCGATGGCTTCGTGGGCCCCCGCACTGCTCGCACGGTCGCGGTAGCGGCGGGGCTCGCTGCCGCGCTCCTCGTCGTCCTCCCGGCCGCGGCGGAACCGCCCACCGGCGGCGCTTTCTGGCCCGGCGAGGGCCTCGCGGGCGTGCGGCTCGGAATGACCCCCTCGCAGGTGATCGACACCTGGGGGCAGCGCCACGGCGTCTGCCGCGAGTGCGCTCAGGCGACGTGGTACTTCAACGAGCGCCAGTTCCAAGCGGAGGGCGCGGGCGTCCTCTTCGTGGACGGACGCGTCGCCCACGCGTTTACGGTCTGGAAGCCCGAAGGCTGGGCCACGCCCGAGGGGCTCGCGCTCGGCGACCCTGCCGGGGACATCGGCGCCACCTACGGCGAGCTTGCGCAGGAGGACTGCGGCGACTACCTCGCCCTCGTCCGCGAGGAGGCGGAAGCCCGCAGCGCCTTCTACGTCTACGAGGACGAGGTCTGGGGGTTCGGGCTCCTCATGCCGGGCCGGTCTCCCTGCCTCTAACCTTCTCGGCGTCGGCCAGGAGGGCGACGAGCGGGATGACGGCCAGAACGGGGATCGCCACGGCCGGCCAGAGCGCTGCGTAGCCGTCCGTCGAGGAGAGCACCGGCCCGAAGATGTCGATCGCGGCCCCGGCGGCGAGCGGGCCCACGACGAGCCCGATCCCCTTCGTCGTCGTCGCGAGACCGGTCACGGCGCCGCGGTCGGTCTCCGGCATGAGCTTGAAGAGGAGCCCCCAGGAGAGCGTCATCACCGTGCCCCCGGCGACCGCGACCGGCGCGATCCACGCGTAGTACCACCAGTGCCAGGACTGCGCGAAGCCGGCGGTGAGAAGCCCGAGCCCATAGACCCAGGAGGCTCCGAGGATGACGTTCCCGAGCCCGAAGCGGTCGGCGAAGAGGCCCGAGAGGACCGCCGCGACCACGTACCCGCCGGCGACGACGGCCAAGACGACCGAGGAGACGTAGAGCGGCTGGTCGAGGCCGTCGATGATGTAGAGGACGACGAACGTCCGCATGCCGGCGAAGGTGGCTTCCCAGGCGGTGTTCGCGATCAGGAAGCGGCGGACGTTGCGCTCCCTGCGAACGACTCGCCACGGAGCGGCGAGAAAGCTGCGGAGCCGCTCGTGCTCGCGCACGAGGCTCGGCCCCTCCCGGACGAAGACGATCACCGCGCCGCACGCGAGCACGACGACCCCGGCGGCGAGAACGAAGGGCGCCGGCTCCCAGAGCGCGAGCAGGAAGCCGCCTCCGACGAGGGCGCCGCCGAGCGCGGCGCCGCGAAAGAGGTGCTGCACGCCCTGCGCCCTGCCGAAGAGGCTGTCGTCGAGGAGATCGGGGTAGAGGCCACGGTACGGCGGCTCGTAGACGTAGTACGCGAAGAAGAAGGCGAAGAGCGCGAGCGCGGTCGCGTGGAAGGTCGACATGAAGGCCACGTTTGCGAGCGCCGCCGCCATCGGAACGAGCGCGAGCGTCATGTAGGGCCGCCGGCGTCCGAGGGACGTCTGTGTCGCGTCGCTCATCGGCCCGACGAGGAGCGGGACGAAGAACGCGAAGGCGCCCTCGGCTGCGAGAACGAGCCCGATGAGCGTGCTCGAGCTCGTGAACGAGCCGAGGAGAGGCGGCAGGTAGGCGGCGACGGTCGTGATCGACCAGGCGAGCCCGAAGGCGCCCAGCCCGAGGGTCCAGATGAGAGGCCGCTGGCCCGCCGCGGGCAACGGCGGCGCCAGCGGACTGACGACGGCGAGGCGCTTTGGGCTACGACTCATCGGCGAGGCCGAGGAGGGCGGGGAGCGCGAGCAGGGTCGGGAGCGCGTCCGTCCGCTCCGGGAAGCGCCCCTCGCGGTCGATCAGGTACGCGCGCATGCCGAGGGCCCGCGCGCCCTCGACGTCGTCTTGCGGAGAGTCGCCGACCATGACGGCCCCGCCTGCCTCGACGCCGAGCAGCTCAAGCGCCGCGAGGAAGATCGTCGGGCTCGGCTTGACCTTCCCGTGCACGCCCGAGGAGATCCACGCGTCCACGTCGAGCGAGAAGTGGTGGACGAACGCACCCAGGTCCCGGCTCGTGTTGGAGACGAGCCCGATCCTGACGCCGCGCCGGCGCAGGTGGGCGAGCACGGGGAGCGCGTCCTCGTAGAGCTCGAAGTTCTCCGAGTGGAGCCAGCCTGCCGTGATCGCCTCGGCGACCTCACGGATGCGGTCGCCCTCGCCCCCCATCCCGCGCACGATGTCCTCGGTGAAGCGGACCCAGATCTCCTCGTCGTGCTCGAGCTCGGGATGGTGCTGGAGGTCCTCGACGGCGGCGGCTCGCGCGGCGGCGTAGCGCCCCGGCTCCAGCGTGACGCCGTGGCGCTCGCCGGCGGCGCGGTACCCCTCGGGCCCGAGCAGCGGGCCCGGCTTCGCGAGCGTGAAGTCGACGTCGAAGAGGACCGCGTCGACCGGACGCCCGGCTGGTGCCCCTACACCTCCGCCGGCCACGTGTACGCGGCGGGCTGGCGGTTGGCGAGCGACGGCAGGCTACGGCGGATCCGCTCCATGTGCGCGCGATCGAGCTCGGCCGAGATCACCGCGTCCTCGTCGAGCGCCTGCGCGAGCACGACGCCCCACGGGTCGACGATCGAGCTGCGCCCGTAGGAGGCCTTCCCGCCCTCGTGCACGCCCCACTGGTTCGCCGCCGCGACGTAGCACTGGTTCTCGACCGCCCTCGCCCGGAGCAGGAGCTCCCAGTGATCCTTGCCCGTGTAGAGCGTGAACGCGGCCGGCACTGTCACGACCTCGGCGCCCTCGACCGCGAGGATCCGGTAGAGCTCGGGGAAGCGGAGGTCGTAGCAGACGGTGAGCCCGAGCTTCCAGCCCTCCGCCTGAGCGCTCACGGGCCCGTCCCCCGGCTCCTCCACCTCGGACTCCCGGTAGACGTGGCCGCCGACCTCGACGTCGAACATGTGAATCTTCCGGTAGACGGCCGCGATCTCTCCCTCCGGGTCGAAGACGATGCACGTGTTCGAGAGCCTTTCGCGACCCTCACGGCGCTCGGCGATCGAGCCGCCGACGAGCGTGATCCCGTGCGTCCGCGCCCAGCCGCTCATCGCCTCGACGGTCTCCCCGCCCTCGAGCGGCTCCGCGACGTCGAAGAGGATCTCGTGGCTCCCGAGCCCGTTCCACTTCTCCGGGAGGAGGACGACGTCCGCGCCCGTCGCCGCGGCCCGCGCCACAAGGGGCTCCATCCGCTCGAGATTCTCCGCCTTCGAGCCGGAGGAGTTGACCTGGACGCAGGCGACGCGCAGGCGGTCGGCCATGACCCACAGGATAGCCTTCGAATTGGTGCCCCGAACCCCCGCGGAGATCCTCGCGCAGGCGCGCACGATCGCCCTCGTCGGGGCCTCGCCCCGGCCGGAGCGCCCGAGCAACTCGGTCATGCGCTACCTCCTCGACGCCGGCTATCGAGTACTTCCCGTACGCCCGGTCGGGCCGGCAGAGATCCTCGGCGTCAGTCGTGTCGCCTCGCTCGCGGAGATCGAGGAGCCGATCGACCTCGTCGACGTCTTCCGCCGCTCCGAGTTCTGCCCCGGCGTGGCCGAGGAGGCCGTGGCCGCGGGCGCGGGCGCGCTCTGGCTCCAGCTCGGCGTCGTCTCGGCCAAGGCGCGCTCGATCGCGGAGGCGGCCGGGATGGACTACGTCGAGGACGCGTGCACCGCGATCGTCCACCGGCAGCTTGCCGCCTGAAGCACGAAGGGCCGCCGCAGCGGCCCTCCACCCCAGTCGGGGTGCCCGGATTCGAACCGGGGACCTCGCCGACCCGAACGGCGCGCGCTACCAGGCTGCGCTACACCCCGAACCCGCCATAGGGTATCCACAATGGCAGCACGAGACGAGATCGTCGCCTGGGCGGACGAGTACCTCGACCTCGCCTCCTACCCCGACTACGGGCCGATGGGCCTCCAGGTCGTGGGCGCGCCCGAGGTGCGGAAGATCGCCTGTGGCGTCTCCGCCTCCCGCGAGCTCTTCGAGCGCGCCGCGGAGGCAGGCGCCCAGATGGTGCTCGTCCACCATGGGCTCTTCTGGGAGAAGGAGCCACGTTCGGTCGGCCTTGTGATGCGAGAGCGGTTGCGCACGCTCTTCGACGCCGACCTGAGCCTCGTCGCCTACCACCTCGCACTCGACGCCCACCCGGAGGTGGGCAACAACGCGCTCCTCTGCGACGAGCTCGGAATCGAGAGGCAGAGCCGCTTCGCCGACGGGTACGGTTTCGGCGGCCGTCTGCCGGATCCGGTCCCCGTGAGCGACTTCGCCGAGCTGGTGCAGGAGCGGCTCGGCCGCATGCCGCTCGTCTTCTCCTACGGCCCGGAGCTCGTCGAGCGGGTCGCCGTCTGCACCGGCGGCGCGGCGCGCTACCTCGCCGAGGCCGCGGCGGAGGGGTACGACTGCTTCGTCACCGGCGAGGCCGACGAGCCGACGAAGCACGCCGCCAAGGAGGCCGGCGTCCACTTCGTCGCCGGCGGCCACTACGCGACCGAGACGCTAGGCGTCCGTGCCCTCTCGGCCAGGCTCGCCGAGCGCTTCGGCCTCGCCTGGGACTTCGTCGACCTTCCGAACCCCGTCTAGGAAGTCCTCGAGGAGCGCCGCGCACTCACGCGGGAACTCTCCGACGACGAGGTGACCGGCGGCGGGGAGGATCCGCAGCGGACATCCGAGCCGGCGCGCGAACTCGAAGGCGTCCTCGAGCGGGATCAGGCGGTCGCGGGCGCCCCAGACGAGCAGTGTCGGGCAGCGGATGCGCTCCAAGTCGGGTCGAGGGTCGTCGCGCCGGAGCGCGCGCGCGGCGCTCACGACGTCCTCGTGCTCGGGCTGGGCCGCGAGGAAGCCGAGCACGGCCTCGGGTGGAAGCGCGAGCGGGTCCTCCGCTCCCCAATAGCCGAAGACTGGAAGGCGAAGGTTGGGACGGCGCGCGATCGAGCTTCGGAAGCGCGCGACGAACCGCGCCGGGCGGATCGCGGTCACGGCCGCGAGCCAGAGCTCCGCCCGCCGGGTGGTGGAGACGATCCCCGCCGGCGCGACGAGCGCGAGCGCGGAGACGGCGTCCGGCCCCCCGACCGCGAGCCGCAGTGCCACGAGCCCGCCCATCGAGTAGCCGACGACCGCCGCGGGTCGCATGCCCTCGAACTCCGCGACCGCGGCGACGTGGCCGGCCAGGTCGGCGAGACTCTCGAGCCGCGCGAGAGGCTCGGTGCCGCCGTGTCCGGGCAGATCCGGCACGAGCACGCGGTGCCGCCGCGCGAGGAGCGGCGCCAACTCGGTGAAGTTGACGGCCGCGCCTCCGAGCCCGTGGACGAGGACGAGCGGCGGGCCGTCGCCCCCCGCCCAGTACCGCGTTCGGAGGCCGCGAATCTCACGAGCGTGGACGTCAAACCCCCGAAGGAGCGTTGCCCCGGTCACCCGAGAAACCGTATCCTGTGCCCATGATCGGAAGAAGAGCCCGAAGCCGTTGAGCTTCGTGGCTGCACACCCAAGCCTGCGCGCCCTGCCCGCCCGTGCCCTACCGGCGGGCTTTTTTGCGCGCTGAACCGAGGGAGGAGACGACGTTGGCGAACCACCTGACGCCCGAGGAGCTGTCGAAGGAGCTGGGGATCGAGCGGGACGTGGTCATCCGGGTGTGCATCGAGGAGTCGATCCCGATCTACCAGGGCAAGATCGACAAGACGCTCTTCCAGGCGCATCTCGAGGCGGCCGGCACCGCCCGCACGTCCCCGACCGCGTAGGCCGCCGGCCTCGAGCTCCCAAGTAACACTGTGTTACTTGGGAGGGTCTAGCGTGAGCCCGACGCGGCGCCCTTCCGCGCGGGGGCCTCCTTCGCGGCCGGGCCCTTCTCCTTCTGCACCTGGGCGACGCTCTCCTTCAGCGCCTCCATGAGGTCGATGACGGGCGCGGGCGCGGCCGGCTCGGGGACCGAGATCTCCTTGCCCTCGAGCTTCGCCTCGAGCATTGCACGGAGATCGCGGCGGTACTCGTTCTCGAACTCCTCCGGCGCGAACTCGCCGACGAGGCTCGCGACGAGCTGGCGCGCCATCTCGAGCTCGGGATCCTTCACCTCGGTCTCCCCCACCGCCTCGTCGATCTCCTCGCGCGGGCGGACGTCCTCGGCGAAGAAGAGCGTCTCGAGCGCGAGCGCGTCGCCGAGCGGCCGGATGAGGCAGAGGTTCTCCTTGCCCCAGAGGACGAACTTGCCGATCGCCGCCATGTTCGCCTCCTGCATCGCCCGTAGGAGGAGCACGTACGGACGCCGTTGCGCCGGCGCATCCGCCGGCGAGAGGTAGTAGGTGCGGTCGAAGTAGATCGGGTCGACGTCGTTCAGCGAGACGAAGCGGTCGATATCGACCGACTGCGAGCGCGTGAGTGCGACAGCCTCGAGATCGGACTCCTCGACGAGGACGAACTGCCCCTTGGCGAACTCCCACCCCTTGACGAGCTCGTCGGCCTCGACGTCGCGCTCGTGGAACGGGCACCAGCGCTTCTGCTTGATGGGCGTGCCGCACTCCCGGTGGAGCGTGCGGAACGCGATGTCCTTGCGCTGTTGCGCGACGGCCAGCCCGATCGGGATGTTGACCAGGCCGAAGTTGATGGAGCCGTTCCAGATCGTTCGCATCGAGTCGAGAAAGCCTAGCGGGACCAGGGGTTTTCTCCCCGCCGGTGCGAATCCCTTTACAGGACGCGGCGGGCGCCGACCCAGCGGGACGAATACCAGGAATCGTGGATGCTCGAGATCTTCACGACATCGCCGGAGTGCGGCGAGTGGATGAACCTCCCCCTGCCGAGGTAGATCCCGTTGTGCCCGAGTCGGTCGAAGAAGACGATGTCACCGGGCGCAAGCGCCGGGCGTGAGACGGGCCTCCCGATCGTGTACTGGGCGGAGACGACCCGCGGAAGCGAGACGCCGACCCGGCTGAAGACGTACATGACGAAGCCGGAGCAGTCGAAGCCGGTGCCCGGCGACTCGCCGCCCCACCTGTACGGGATCCCGAGGTAGCGCCTGGCCACGGCCGCGACCCGGGCACCTCGGCTCGAGGGCTTCTGGGTCGTCTTCTTGGGCGTAGCCGGCTCGGCCGCCTTCGCTTGACGCCGGACCCCGAGCGCATGCAGCGTCTGCGGGCCGACGACCCCATCCACGGCGAGGCCGCGCCGGGACTGGAACGCGCGGACGGCGGCGCGGCTCACCGGCCCGTAGACGCCGTCCACCGGAACGCCGAGGGCCCGCTGGACGGGGGCGACCCACCAGGCACGTATGAAAGCCCTGGCGTGGGCGCTCCGCCGAAGGGCGGCGCGCGTCTGCGGGCCGACGATTCCGTCGACGAGAAGGCCGTGCTCACGCTGGAAGGCGCGCACCGCCGCACGGGTCAGGGGCCCGAAGATGCCGTCGGCGTGGATCCCGAGCGTCCGCTGCAGCTCGGCGACCACCGGGCCGCGGCTGCCGAACCTGAGAAGCTTGATCTGGGACTGCGAGACCCCCGACGTCCGGGGGCGACTGTGGGCTCCGCCTGGAACCGGAAGCGCTGCCGCAACCGCTGCGATCACGAGCGTGGCTCCGGCGACCCTCGCCTGAGGGAGCAAGCCGGGCTCCGCGGCCAAGCGCTTCGCCCGCGCACACGCCTGCGAGAAGTCCCAGAGCTCCGGATCGGCGAGGTCGCGGCTCGCGCCGGTCACGTCGAGGCGGCGCGCGACGGGCCCGTCCAGATCGGAGAGGGCCGCAGAAACGAGGCTCCGCGGAGTGCTCTCCCCGGGCGAGTCCTTTGAGCGGCGAAGCCGGGACCGAGCGAGCGAGCGCTCCCATAGCTCAGTCGCCCCGAGGTCGCGATGCGGGCGAAGATCCAACGTTGCTATCACGAGCATCGCCTCCCGAAGGACCGGCGTCTTGACGCCGCCCGGCTGGCGCACGCGACCCGGCTTGGCAGCGGCGAGCGCCAGACCGAGCTCCGGCCGGCGTAGCTTGGCTGCGGTACGAAGCCGGGCACCCTAACAGGGTCCCAGCGTCGGCGCCCGGGGCTCGAACGTAGTCGCGGGAGAGGGCGGCCGCCCTCTCCCGCGCGAGAAGGTCTCCTTCGTCCCTTCCTGTCGTCATTCGTCCAGTTCGATCACCTTGTCCTGCGTTTGCGGGTTCATGTGGTCGAGGCGCTCCGCCTTGACGCTCAGTTCGGCGGCGAAGACCTGGAAGCCCTCGCCGGTCGCCGGAGCCTCCACGCCGTCGGTTCCGTAGAGGGTGACCACGGGACCCGGCAGCGACGGCCCCTGGTACCAGTACGCCGACCAGTTGTCGGAGGTCTCGTCCCAGAACGCGACCTCGGTCGGCGCGGTCGGGTCGGTGAAGTCGACCACGTTGATGCCGCCGTTGTACCAGGCGTTGACCGAGAGACGCGCGTCCTCAGTCGCCACGGCGTTGCCCAAGTGCGCCGAGCAATAGCCCACCTCTCCCTCCCGTGGGAGCGCGAACTGGCTCAGCTTGGCCCCGGTGGCGGTGTCGAGGAAGAACATCCGTCCGGTATCGCCGCCGATCGGCGCCGTCGTCGTCGGCGGGCACCCGAAGCCGAACGACTCGTCGATGAAGTTGACCACCTCCCCGTCCCAGCTGAACGTGGCCGAGTGGAAGAAGTCCACGACCACGCCCGGGTCGTCAGGGTCGCCTGTGGTCCCGGTCTCGTCGACCTGGTCGTCGTAGACCCAGATCGGGTGCTGCGTGTCCGGGATCCCGTTGCCCTTGACCCGCCAGAGCTGACCCTGCTCCGCACAGGCGGCCGCCGCGAGCCGAAGCTCGACGAAAACGCCGATGTCGTGGCAGGCGCGGGCCGCGAACTCCAGCTGGCCGGGGATGAAGGGGAGCCCGTGCTCCGACCAGATGAACTGGTTGTCCGGGTCACCCGGGTAGGTGATAGGCGGCTCGGCGATCTCCTTGGCCTTCTCCGGATGCTTCACCGGAACGTCGATCACCTGGATGACGCCGTGGAGTGGATCCCGCCCCGCCTCCGGGCCGCGGATCGGGCCGCACGTCGGGCCGGGCCGCAGCGGGTAGGAGGAGACGTAGAGCAGCACGTGGGCCGGGTTCTTCGGCCACAGAGTGATCGTGTGGGCACCGCAGTCGGTGTAGACGCTCGTGATGTACTCCGGGGCCCTGGGATTGCTGACGTCGAAGATGCGCACGCCTTCCCAGCCGGTCGGGTCGTCGTGCGCGGCCGTGTCGACCGAGCCGCACTCAGGCTTGCTCTGCGTCCGGTCGATCGCCAGGAAGAGCAGCTTGTTTTGCCAGACGGCCGGGTCGTTCTGCGGACCGTGGCAGCGGAAGTCCACGAGCTGCACGGGCGCCGCCGGATTCGAGACGTCGTAGATCCGGAACCCGTCATAGTTGCCCGCGTACGCTCGCTTCCCCCAGAACGCCAGGTCGGAGTTGATCGCACCGGTCGCGTTCGGCGAGGCGAACACCTGCGTGATGTTCAAGGCGTCCGGGTTCCCGTCGTGGTCTGCCGCAGCAGGCGTTGCAAACATTCCGAAGGCGACCACAACCATGAGGAGCGCCCGGAATGAGAGTAGTCGCATGACCTACCTCCCTTGAGTCACGTGCATGAAAGCCGCAGGAGCAGCGGGCGGATCACGGCACCGCGTGCCGAATGCGCGAGCCGGGTGAAGCGACAGCGGTTCCTCCTTTCGACGCTGACGAGGCGGATCAGGCGCCCTCAGGGCGCACGAATCCCCCTCTCAACGCCGGAGCGGGAAGGAACCTTGGCCGTCTGCGAGACGGAGCCTCAGTGCTCGAGACGCCGCACGCGGGGGCGATCGCTTCCGGACGAGCTTCAGGAGGATGCTGGGCTTCTCACGAGCGAGAGGCACGACGATCAGCCCGCTGACGACCATGACCGCGCAGATCAGCGCCGCCTCCTCGACGAACTCGTCGGCGACCACGTGCAGGCCGATCAGGAGGACGAGTACAACGAGCACCACTCCAACCGCCGGGCCCAGCCAGCGACGCCCACAGGCGCGCTCGAGCATCCCCCTACTAGCCCGAATCACGGTGCGACCCTACTGCCTGAGACGGTCGCTGTCCACCCACTCGAGCCGACGCCTGCCCCCCGGCGACCAGCTTGCGGCTCGGTTCAGCTTCTGAGTCGAAGCCGCTTGAGGGCGAGCGCGTTCACCGCGACGAGGACGCTCGAGCCGGACATCGAGATGGCCGCGATCTCCGGCCGGAGCACCAAGCCCCAGGGCTCGAAGACGCCGGCCGCGATGGGAAGGGCGAGCGAGTTGTAGCCGATCGCCCAGCCGAGGTTCTGGCGCATCTTGCGAACCGTGCCCCGCCCGATCGTGACGGCGGTGGCGACGTCGAGCGGGTCGGAGCGCATGAGGACGACGTCGGCAGTCTCGATCGCGACGTCCGTGCCCGCGCCGATCGCGATCCCGACGTCCGCCTGGGCGAGCGCGGGCGCGTCGTTGACCCCGTCGCCGACCATCGCCACCGTGCGGCCTTGGGCCTGGAGCTCGGCGACCTTCGCCGCCTTGTCGGCGGGGAGGACCTCGGCCAGCACCTCCTCGATCCCGAGGGCGGCGGCGATGCGCTCGGCGGTCTGGCGGTTGTCACCGGTGAGCATGACCGGGCGGATGCCGAGCTTCTTGAGGGCGTCGACCGCTGCGGCTGCCGTCTCCCTGGGGGCGTCGGCGATCGCGATCAGGCCAGCCGGCTTCCCGTCGGCCGCCACGTGCACAACCGTTCGCCCGGCTCCGGCCATCGCCTCGGCGCGCGCGGCGAGGCCGTCGAGAGACACGCCCTCGCGCTCGAGCAGGCGGCGGTTGCCGACGAGCAGGCGCCGCCCCTCGACGACGGCGACCGCCCCGTGCCCGGCGACGGCTTCGAACCGCTCGGCCCGTGGCGGCTCGAGCTTTCGCTCTCCCGCCGCCTCGACGATCGCCTCGGCCAGCGGGTGCTCGCTCTCGCGCTCGACCGCGGCGACGAGGCGAAGAAGGTCCTCCTCCGGCAAACCGTCGGCAACTAACTCGACGACCTCTGGTTCACCCCGGGTCAGCGTTCCGGTCTTGTCCAGGACAACTGTATCGAGCGAAGCCGCCTGCTCGATGGCGATCGCGTTCTTGAAGAGGATTCCCCGCTGCGCGCCGAGGCCGGTGCCGACCATGACAGCCGTCGGCGTGGCAAGGCCAAGCGCGTCCGGGCAGGTGATCACGACGACCGTGATGGCGAAGAGGAGCGCGTTCAGCGTGTCGCGGTCGATCCCATACCAGACGAGGAACGTGCCGAGACCGCCGACGAGCGCGACGAGGACGAGCCAGAAGGCGGCCCGGTCGGCGAGGCGCTGCGCGGGCGCCTTCGAGTTCTGCGCCTCCTGGACGAGCTTGACGATCTGCGCGAGCGCCGTGTCGGAGCCGACGGCCGTCGCACCCGCCCTGAGCGTCCCCTGCTTGTTGATGGTCGCTCCGACGAGCGTGTCGCCCGGCTTCTTCGAGACCGGCAGGCTCTCGCCCGTGACCATCGATTCGTCGACCGAGCTCTCGCCTTCGACGACCTGTGCGTCCACCGGCACCTTCGCTCCCGGCCGGATCAGAAGCAGGTCGCCGACCTCGACCTCAGCGGTCGGGACTTCGAGCTCCTGCCCGTCCCGCAGGACGACGGCCTTGGGCGGCGCCAGGTCGAGCAGCGCCCGGATGGCGTCGTTGGCGCCGCCGCGGGCGCGCATCTCGAACCAGTGCCCGAGGAGTACGAAGGCGGCGAGGAAGGCGGCGGCCTCGTAGAAGACCTCGCCCTCGATCCAGAAGGTGGCGGCGACCGAGTAGACCCAGCCGGTGCCGATGGCGACCGCGACGAGCACCATCATGTCGAGGGTCTTCGCCCTGAGCGCGAGGTAGGCGCCTCGGAAGAAGATCCAGGACGAGTAGAAGATGACGGGCAGGCTGAGGAAGAACTGCCAGAGGTCGTCGCCCATCCCGAAGGGGGTCGGCGGCGTCGAGCCGAAGAGGCTCTCGCCAATGGGCGACCAGAGGGCGATCGGAAGCGCAAAGGCAACCGCCACGAGGAAGCGGTTGCGCATGTCCCGCACCATCGCGTCCATCGACATCCCCGCATGGCCGCCGTGGCCGTGAGCCTCATCGGCGCGTGCCGCCGCGGCGTGGTCGTGCGCCGGCGCGAGCGGCTCGTCCTCGGCACGCGGGTCGCAGATCGCGCATGGCACCGAGCGCCCCGCGCAGTGGTAGCCGCAGGCCTCGAGCGCGCGGGAAAGCTCCTCGACGGATGTCTGCCGAGGGTCGTATGTGACTGTGGCCGTCTGCGCCACCGGATTGGCCTCGACGGACAGCACCCCGGGGAGGCGGCCAAGGCCTTCCTTTACGACCGCCCCCTCGCTGCCGCGGTAGATCCCGCCGGCGTGGAGTACCGTTGTCGCGGGCGTGCGTGCGTGTGCTTGCGCAGCACTCATCGCGTCCTTGCGAATCGCTGGACCGCGTCGAGGAGCTCGCGGCTCTTCTCCTCGGCGTCGGCGGCGTCACCGGAGGCGAGTGCGCCCGCGACGCAGTGGCTCACGTGGTCGTCGAGCAGGCTCAAGGCGAGACTCTCGAGAGCGGTGGAGACGGCGCCGATCTGGGTCAGGATGTCGATGCAGTAGCGCTCCTCCTCGACCATCCGTTCGATCCCCCGCACCTGGCCTTCGATCCGGTGCAGGCGCTTGATCAGCGCGTCTTTGTCCGAGACGTATCCGTACGTCATGCCGGTTCTTCCTCCAGTCGGGGAATCTGGCTCCGCGCAGGCCGCGAGCGGTCCTCGCGCGGGCTGTGGAAGCGGCGCAGGCGGAGCGAATTCGTGACCACGAAGACGCTCGAGAAGGCCATCGCCGCGGCGGCGACGATCGGGTTGAGCAGGCCGGCGACGGCCAGCGGGATGGCGGCAACGTTGTAGGCAAAGGCCCAGAAGAGGTTGCCCTTGATCGTCGCGAGCGTCCGCCGCGCGAGCCGGATCGCGTCCGCGGCCGCGCGCAGGTCGCCGGAGACGAGCGTCAGGTCGCTTGCCTCGATGGCAACGTCGGTACCCGTGCCGATGGCGAGGCCGAGGTCCGCCTGGGCGAGCGCCGGGGCGTCGTTGACGCCGTCGCCGACCATAGCCACGATTTCGCCGGCCTCTTGCAGGCGGCGGATCTCGGCGACCTTCTCGTCCGGGAGCACGTTTGCGAGCACCCGCTCGATTCCGACCTCGGCCGCGACAGCGCGCCCTGTGCGCTCGTTGTCGCCCGTGAGCAGCATCGGAGTCAGGCCGAGCTGCTCGAGCTCCTCGATCGCCTCTGCGCTCGTGGACTTGAGTCGGTCGGCGACTGCGACGAGACCGCGAACGGCGCCGTCCCACCCGACGGCGACGACGGTCTTCCCTTCGGCCTCGATCTCCCCGCGCGCCCGGGCAAGCTCGTCGGGAAGCTCGAGGTCCCACTCCGCAAGGAGCGAAGGTCGTCCGACGACGACGGCACGGCCCTCGACCGCGGCCTCGACGCCAAGGCCGGCGCGGTTCTGGAAGCGCTCGGCGGGCGGCAGCGCGCCGAGCGCTTCGCGGGCGCGCTCGGCAATCGCGCGGGCGATCGGATGCTCGCTCGCGTCCTCGGCGGAGCCGGCCAGGCGGAGGAGCTCCTCGCGGGCGATGCCGGGCCCCGGGACGACCGAGGAGAGCTGCATCCTGCCCTCGGTGAGCGTGCCGGTCTTGTCCAGGACGATGGTCGTGATCCGGCGCGTGCGCTCGAGGATCTCGGGCCCCTTGATGAGAATGCCGAGCTGCGCCCCGCGGCCGGTGCCGACCATGAGAGCGGTCGGGGTCGCGAGCCCGAGCGCGCACGGGCAGGCGATGATGAGCACGGCGACGGCGGCCGTGAAGGCCGCCGTCGCATCGCCCGTGAAAGCGAGCCAGCCGGCGAGAGTGGCGATCGAGATCCCGATCACGATTGGGACGAAGACGGACGAGACGCGGTCGACGAGGCGCTGGATCGGAGCCTTGCCCGCCTGGGCCTCCTCGACCATGCGGGCAATCTGCGCGAGGGCCGTCTCGGCGCCGACCTTCGTGGCGCGGACGACGAGCCGCCCCGACGTGTTGATCGTCGCGCCGGCGACCTCGTCGCCGGGTCCGACGTCGACCGGCACCGGCTCCCCGGTCAGCATCGACTGATCGACGGGAGAAAGGCCGTCCGCGACGACGCCGTCGGTGGCGATCTTCTCGCCCGGTCGGACGACGAAGAGCTCCCCGGCGCGGAGCTCGTCCACGGGAACGATTACCTCCTGTCCGTCGCGCAGCACCCGTGCCTCTTTCGCCCCCAGCTCGAGCAGCGCGCGGATGGCCGCGCTCGAGCGCCGCCTTGCCCGGGCCTCGAGGAAGCGGCCGAGGAGGATGAGCGTCGTGATGACGGCGCCGACCTCGAAGTAGGTGTGCGCGTCCCCGACGAAGAGGAGAGCGGCGACCGACCAGGCCCAGGCGGCGAGCGTGCCGATCGAGATGAGCGTGTCCATCGTCGCGGCCCCGTGACGAGCGTTCGCCAGGGCCGCGCGGTGGAAGCCGAACCCGGCCCAGAGCACGACCGGCGTCGCGAGCGCGAACGCGAGCCATTCCCAGCCTGCAAACCGGAGCGGCGGAAGCATGGCGAGCGCGACAAGCGGTCCCGTCAGCACCGCCGCGCCGACGAGGCGCGTGCGCAGGGCCCGCGCCCTGTTCTCGTCCTCTTCCGCGCGCGCAGAGAGTCGCGCCCGGTACCCCGCAGCCTGGACGGCGCGCACGAGGTCGTCGACGTCCACGCGCGCCGGGTCGTAGCGAACTGCGGCCTGCTCGGTGGCGTAGTTGACCGCCGCCTCGACGCCCTCGAGCGTGTTCAGCTTCTTCTCGATCCGGACCGCGCAGGAGGCGCAGGTCATGCCCTCGAGCGCGAGCTCGACGCGGGTCGGTTCCTCGAGGGTCGCCATCAGGCCGCCTGGTAGCCGGCCGCGTCGATCGCCGCACGCAGCGCGCCGTCGGCGAGGTTCGCGCCCCGGATGGTCACGACCTTCGAGTCGAGATCGACTTCGACGGCCTCCACGCCGGAGACCGCGGCAAGCTCCTCGGACACGGCGTGCTTGCAGTGCCCGCAGTGCATACCGGGGACGCTGTAGGTCATGGTCTCGTTCATCTGGTTCCCATCGGCCGGGCTCCCTGACTATACCCTATAGGGGTATTATCCGCAAGAAACTCGTCCCGGCAGCCGGCCGAGCAGAAGAACAGGCGCTCGCCCCCGAGCTCAACCGACGCCGGCGCCTCTGCGGGATCGACGAGCATGCCGCAGGTCGGGTCGCGAACGAGCGCCTGGAGGGTCTTGAAGCGGCCGTCCTCGAGCCAGAGGGCGCGGTCTGCGATCTCGCGCAGGCGCTCGTCGTGGCTCACGATCACGACCGTTGTCCCCTCCTCCTTTGCCAGCCCGCGCAGGAGGCGCATCGTCTCGGCGCCGTGGTGGGAGTCGAGGTTCGCCGTCGGCTCGTCCGCGAGGATGAGCGCCGGGCGGTTGGCGATCGCACGGGCGATCGCGACTCGCTGCTTCTCGCCGCCGGAGAGCTTCTCGACCGGGAAGTCGAGGCGGTTGCCGAGACCCATCGCGTTCCCCAGCGTCTCCGCACGCTCGCGCGCCGGCCCGCCTCTGACGCCGGCGATGTTGAGCGCGACCTCGACGTTCTCGCGTGCCGAGAGCGCCGCGAGCAGGTTGAAGTCCTGGAAGATGAAGCCGAAGGTGCGGGCGCGGAAGGGCGGCAGCTCCCGCTCGGCGAGCGCTGCGATGTCCGTCCCGTCGATCCAGATCTCGCCGCTCGTCGCGCGCAGGAGGCCGCCGAGCATTGAGAGGAAGGTCGTCTTGCCGCTCCCCGACGGGCCCATGACGAGCACGATCTCGCCGCGCGCAAGCTCGAGGTCGAGGCCGCGCACTGCCTCGACGCGGGTCTCGCCCTCGCCAAAGGTCCTGACGAGGTCGTGGATGCGAACGAGCGTCGACTGCATCTGGATCACCTCCGAAAGACGCTGGCGGGGTCGATTCGCGCCACGCGCAGGACGGG
>JAIBJN010000025.1 GCA_020029595.1 Actinomycetota bacterium
GACGTACAACATTGCAGGGGCCTCCCTTCGTCTCGTAGAGGACGCGCGGAGTTTCTCTCCGCGGGAGGCCCTCCTTCATCAGATTCAGTCGCGCCCGTATTCTCGAATACGAGCGCTCCCTGCGTCCATGCCTCGCACTCGCCCAGGACACCCCGGCGACGACGCATCATCCCGAAATGGGTTCTGACTGGCACGACGTCGGCTTTCTCGCAGACGTCGAGCGCGACGGCCGCGTGGTGGCTCGGGTCGGCGGGCGCGAGGTCGGAGTCGTCGTGGATGCGACGGACGGCTCGCTCCACGGGATCCGCAACCGCTGCCCGCACCACGGCGGGCCGCTCTGCCTCGGGTCCGTGCGCGAGCGGCTGGAGGGCGATCCGGGTGTCTACGAGCTCGCGGGGCGCCGTGTCCTCCGTTGTCCCTGGCACGGCTGGGAGTTCGACCTCGAGACAGGCGAGTGCGTCGACGAGCCCTCGCTCCGCGCCGCCGTCTACCCCATACGGGTCGAGGACGGCCGCGTCCTCGTCCAGGTCTGACGCCTTGCGGTATGCAGTGCGGCGTCATGCCGGTATGCATACGACAGGTATGCAATACTGCGTAACGCAGTAGTGCATACCAACCCCTTCTCCTTTGGCGCGCTGGCGCTCGACCGAGCCTTCACCGACCGGGAGGCCGAGGTCCGGCAGCTCGTCAGCGACATGCAGAACGGCCAGGACGTCCTGGTCTACGCGCCGCGTCGTTACGGGAAGTCGTCGCTGGTCCTTCGGGCCGCGCAGCGGGCGATCCGGAAACGGATCCTCGTCGGCTACTGCGACCTGATGCGGACGCCGACGAAGGAGCGCTTCGCGGCCGCCCTCGCGAAGACGATCTACAGCGACCTGGAGACGGCCGCCGGTCAGGCGATCGACCGAGCGGCGCGCCTCTTCCGCGGTCTCCGCATCACCCCGACGATGGAGGTCGACCCGATCGACGGGAGCCTCCGCTTCGTCTTCCACGCCGGCCGCCGGCGCGCAGCCATCGACGACACGATCGAGGCGCTCCTCGCGCTGCCGGGCCAGATCGCGGCCGAGCGCGGGCGCCGCGCCGTGGTCGTCTTCGATGAGTTCCAGGAGATCCTCACGCTCGACGGCCACTTCCCCAACCTGATGCGGGCCGTCTTCCAGGAGCAGCCCGAGGTCGGCCACGTGTACCTGGGCAGCAAGCGCCACGTCCTCGAGCGCATCTTCGAGGACGAGAACGAGCCGTTTTGGCGCAGCGCGAAGCGGCTCGAGATCGGCACGATCGAGCCGGCCGCGTTCGCCCGCTTCCTCCGGCATCGTTTCGAGGAGACGGAGAAGGGCATCGACGGCGAGGCGCTCAACCGCGTCCTCGAGGCCACCGGCGGGCACCCGTACGGGACACAGGAGCTCGCCTACTTCCTCTGGGAGCTCGTCCCCACCGGCCACCTTGCGCGTCTCGCCGACGTCGAGGCGGCGCTCGAGCAGGCGCTGCGCTCCGAGCACAACCACTTCGCCAAGCTCTGGGACGACGCCCCGCACGCGCAGCGGCTCGTCATGCTGGCGCTCGCCGAGGAGTCGACGCGCTCGCTCTACGCGGCCGACTACGCCGAGCGGCACGACCTCCCCGCGAAGCCGGCCCTGCAGCGCGCCATCGGCGCGCTCGTCGCCAAGGAGATCGCAGCGCGCGACGCGGGCCGCGTCTACCGGATCGTGGAGCCGTTCTTCGCCGACTGGCTCCGGAGCGAGCAGGAGGCCCTCGGCCTCAGGGACGAGCTCCGGGGTCGCTGAAGGCCGCCTTGCCATACTAGGTACTGCTTGGTACCTTGTTGTGCATGGTAGACAGGCAGGACGCCCTCCTTGCCCAGATGCGGCGGGGAACCCTGCAGTACTGCGTCCTGGCGCTGCTCGGCTCGGATGAGCTCTACGGCTTCGACCTCGTCCGCCGCCTCGCCGGCGTCGACGGCATGCTTACGAGCGAGGGGACGATCTACCCTCTCCTCGCCCGCCTACGCCGCGACGGCCTCGTCGAGTCGAACTGGCAGGAGTCCTCCTCCGGGCCGCCGCGGCGTTACTACCACCTGACCGATGCGGGCCGCGCGGCACTCGAGGACTTTCGACGCGAGTGGGGCCGGTTCCGCGATGCAGTCGACACCGTCATCGAAGGGAGAGGACGGCCATGAGCGCCACCGCCGATCGTCTCGTCGCGCATTACCTGAAGCGCCTGAACCGGGAGCTGCGCGACGTGCCGCGCGGCTCCCGACGTGAGATCGTGGAGGAGATCGAGGAGCACATCGCGGAGGGCCGCGCCGGCCTCGGCGAGGAGGACGTCACGGCGGTGCGCGTGCTCCTCGCGCGCGTCGGGGAGCCGGAGGAGATCGCCGCCGATGCCCGCCAGCGGCTCGGCCTTCCGCCGCGCGGGCACGGTGCGAGGGAAGCCTTTGCCCTCATCGGTCTGCTCATCGGAGGGCTGGCCTTCGTGGTTGGCTGGTTCGCCGGCCTTGCGCTGCTGTGGAAGTCGAACGCTTGGACGACGCGGGAGAAGCTGGTCGGCACGCTGGTCGTCCCAGGAGGGCTCCTGCCGGCGTTCCTCCTGCTTGGGTTGGGGGCCACGCAGTGCGGAGGCGGCTACGAGAACGAGCTGACGGGGCCGGTCGAGCAGAACTGCACGGTCACCTTCTCCCTTCCGGGGCAGGTCCTTTGGACGGCGCTCCTGGCGGTCTGCGTCGTTGGCCCGTTCTTCACCACGATCTTCCTCGCGCGCCGGATGAGGCGGCCGGCGGCCGTCGACTACCAGCCGAGCCCGGGATCGGCGTAGACCGCCTCGCCTTCCACCAAGGTGAGGAGGACGCGGGCGTCTCCGATCGGGCCCGAGCCGGGATCCAGGATGTCCCGGTCGAACACGACCAGGTCGGCGACCTTCGGCGGCTCGAGCGCGCCGGTCTCGCGGTCGAGGAAGTTGACGTGCGCCGAGCCGGCGGTGAAGGTCTGCAGCGCGGTCGGCAGGTCGATCGCCTCCTCCGGCAGCAGGGGGTCCCGGTCGCGCGTCTCCGGTGAGATCCGCGTCACCGCCACCTCGAGCTGCGGCAAGGGGTTGGGGGTGGACACGGTCCAGTCGCTGCCGAACGCCAGGCGGGCGCCCGCGCGGTGCAGGCTCCCGAACGGGTACATGCGCGCGGAGCGCTCCGGGCCGATGAACGGCTCCGTCAGCTCGTCGACATAGGGGCTGTGGCAGGCCCACAACGGCGAGACGTTGGCGACGACGCCGAGCTCGGCGAAGCGGTGCAGGTCGGCGGGATGGACGAGCTGGACGTGCGCGAGGTGGTGGCGCGCGTCGCGACGGCCGTTCGTCCGCTGGGCGGCCTCGATCGCGTCGAGGGCCTCCCGCACCGCGCGGTCGCCGATCGTGTGCAGGTGCACCTGGAAGCCGCGTGCGTCGAGGCCGGTGACCATGCGCGCGAGCTCCGCGGGCTCGTGCATGGCGATGCCGGCGTTGTCGGTGCCGACGTAGGGCTCGAGAAGCGTCCCCGTGAAGTTCTCGAGCACCCCGTCGACGAAGATCTTCGCGCCCCGGATGCGCAGCCGCCCCAGCGAGCCCCGGGCCCGCAGCTCGACGAGCTCGTCGAGCTGCTCGTCCTCGCCCCGTCCGCGCTCCCAGAGGAGATTCCCCTCCGCCCGCATTGTGAGCTCGCCGCGCTCCGCGACAGCGCGGTAGGCGGCCAGGGTCTCCGCGTCGACGCTCGCGTCCTGCCAGGCGGTGATCCCGAGGGCGTGGAGCTCAGCCTGCGCGCGGAGGATGCCCGCCTCCCACTCCTCCTGCAAGGTCGGCGGGAGCAGCTCGAAGACAGGGGAGATCGCGCCCTCGTGGAGCGTTCCCTGCGGCTCGCCGTCGGCGTCCCGCTCGATGCGCCCGTCGGGCGGGTCGGGCGTCTCGCGCGTTATCCCGGCGAGGGAGAGCGCGCGGCTGTTCACCCACCCGCCGTGCCCGTCGCGGTTCTCGAGGAAGACCGGGCGGTCGGGACAGACGGCGTCCAGATCGGCGCGACTCGGCGTCCCGCCCGGAAAGAAGTCGATCGACCAGCCGCCCCCGACGATCCACTCGAGCTCGGGATGCTCGGCCGCGTAGCGGGCGATCCGAACGAGGCAGTCCTCTTGCGAGGAGGCGTTGTAGAGGTCGCACCGGAGGCCGGCGAGCCCGCCCTCCGGCGGGTGGAGGTGGGCGTCCTGGAAGCCTGGGAGGACGGTGCGGCCCTCGAGCTCCAGCACGCGCGTCGCCGGGTCGGCGAGCGCCATCACGTCCCGGGCCGAGCCGACCGCGGCGATGCGGCCCTCGCGAACGGCCACCGCCTCGGCGACGCTCAGCGCCGCGTCCGCGGTAAAGACCGTGCCGCTCGTGAGGACGGAGTCCACTACGCCCGGATGCAGGCCGCCTGGTGGCCGCGCTTCGCTCCGGCAGGGACTCGCAGGTCCGGGTCGGTTGTCCGGCACTCCGGAATGGCGATCGGGCAGCGCGGGTTGAACCGGCAGCCCGGCGGGATGTTCACCGGATTCGGCGTCTCGCCGCGGAGGATCTCCGGCTGCGTCTGCCGGCGCGGGTCGCGCTGCGGCACGACCGAGAGGAGGGCCTTCGTGTACGGGTGCCGGGGGTTGTGGACGACCTCCCGCGCCGGCCCCTCTTCCACGATACGGCCCAGGTACATGACCGCGATCCGGTCGGCGAAGTGCGCGGCCGTGGAGAGGTCGTGCGTGATCATGAGGATGCCGAGCCCGCTGCGCCGCAGCTCGTCCAGGAGGGAGAGGATGCCCGCCCGCACGGACACGTCGAGCATCGAGACGGGCTCGTCGGCGACGAGGAGCTCTGGGCTGAGCGCGAGGCTCGCGGCGATCGCCACCCGCTGCCGCTGGCCGCCCGAGAGCTCGTGCGGATAGCGTTCGAGGAACAGCTCGGGCGGCGTCAGCCCGGCCCGCTCGAGCGCCTCGCGCACCAGCCGGTCGCGGTCGGCCTTCCCGCCGCCCTCGCCGTGGACTAGGAGAGGCTCCTCGATCGTGGCCCGGACGCGGAAGCGAGGATCGAGGGACTCGTACGGGTCCTGGAAGATGAGCTGGACGTGGCGGCGCAGCGCGCGCAGCTCGCGCCCGGAGATGCCGGTGATGTCGTCGCCGCGGAAGCGAATCGTTCCCGCCTCCGGCTTGACGAGCCGGAGGATCGACTGCGCCGTCGTCGTCTTGCCGCTCCCCGACTCGCCCACGAGCGCGAGGAGCTCGCCCTCGCGGACGATGAAGGAGACGCCGTCGACGGCGCGGACGGCGAGCTTCGGCCGCCCTCTGAACGCACCGACCACCCCCCGCGGAACCGCGAAGCGCGCGACGAGATTCTCGACCTCGAGCAGAGGAGGACGCCCGTCGTCGCTCCTAGGCCGACCTTCCTCGCTCACGAGGCCGCCTTGAGGGCCGGGTCATTGAGGTGGCACGCTGCCGAGTGGCCTGTGTCGGTCGCGACCAGACGCGGCTTCACCCGGTCGCACGGGGCGAACGCGCGATCGCAGCGCGGCGCGAACGGGCAGCCGACGAGCTCGCGATCGAGGCGTGGGGGCGTGCCCGGGATGGAGAGAACCGGCTCCTCGTCGTAGAGGTCGGGGGTGGCCGCGAAGAGCAGGCGTGTGTACGGATGACGGGGGTCGTGGTAGAGGGTGTCGGTCGCTCCGATCTCGACGATCTCACCCGCGTACATGACGGCGGCGCGCGAGCAGACCTGAGCGACGATCGGGAGGTCGTGCGTGACGAGCACGAGCGTGAGACCGAAGTCGTCCGCGAGGCCGATGAGGAGCTGGAGGATCTGAGCCTGCACCATCACGTCGAGCGCCGTGGTCGGCTCGTCCGCGAGGAGCACCTTCGGCTTGCACGCGAGCGCCATGGCGATCGCCGCCCGCTGCCTCATGCCGCCCGAGAACTCATGTGGATAGCTGCTTGCACGCGCGGCGGGGATCCCGACGCGCTCGAGCAGCTCGCCGACCTGCCTCCGCGCCGTCCTGCCCTCGGCGATCTCGTGGAGCTTCATCGGCTCGGCGATCTGCTCGCCGACCCGCTTCACGGGGTTGAAGGCGTTCATCGCGCCCTGGAAGACCATGGCGATGTCCGTCCAGCGGTGGGGGCTGACGCTCTCCTCGCCGTCGGCGAGGATGTCCTCGCCCTCCAGGAGGACGCGGCCGGCGACGCTCGCGCTCGAGGGGAGAAGGCCCATCAGCGCGAGGATGGTCGTCGTCTTCCCGCAGCCAGACTCGCCGACGAACCCGAAGCGCTCCCCGGTCTGGAGCGCGAGGCTGACGCCCTGCACGGCGTGCAGCTCGCCGCCCTGCTCCAGGTCGAACCAGACGTGGAGATCCTCGACCGCGAGGACGGGCTCGGTCACTGCGGGTCCTTCGCCGGCAGCGGCCGGAGCCGGAACCGGCGCACGGAGAGGTGGCCGACCCGCAGGCGCGGGTTGAGCGCGTCCTCGATGGCCGTCCCCAGCATCGTGCAGGCGAGGATGACAACCGCGACCGCGATGCCGGGAGGCGCGATCGCCCACCAGGCGTCCACGGTGATCGCGTTCGAGACAAACGCGTTCTCGATCAGGCGTCCCCAGGAGATGAGGCTCGGGTCGCCCAGGCCGAGGAAGGCGAGCGCCGTCTCGGCGAAGATCGCCACCGCGACCGTCAGGACCGTGTTGGCGACGAGAAGCGGCGCCACCTGTGGGAGGACGTGGCGGAAGATGATCCTCGAGTCGCTCGCTCCCAAGGCCTGCGCCCGGCGCACGTAGACCCGCTCGCGGACGCTCTTCACCTGGGCGCGGATGATCCGGGCCGTCCCCGTCCAGTAGATGACGCCGATGATGATGATGATGTTCGTCAGGCTTCGGCCCCAGATCGCCGCGATCACGATCATGAGGGGGACATCGGGGATGACGAGGAAGTAATCCGTCACCCGCATGAGCGTGATGTCGGTCTTGCCGCCGAAGTAGCCGGCCAGGATGCCGACGGAGCCACCGATCAGCATCGCCACGGCGGCCGCCGCGAAGCCGACGACGAGCGAGACGCGCGATCCGTAGATGATCAGAGAGAGCATGTCGACGCCCCCGTCGTCGAGCCCCAGCGGGTAGGCGCTCGAAGGCGGCGCGAAGGGCGGTCCGACCTTCTCTCGCGGCCCGTACGGCGCGAGGAGCGGAGCGAAGACGGCGACGAGAATCGTGAGGACGAGGACCGTGCCGCCGATCGCGGCCTGCGGGCGGCTCCGCAGCACCGACCACACGACGCCCCCACGCCCGCGGCCCCCGCCGGGGACGTCGCTGGGGTCGGTGGGTGCACCGGCCGCGCCCGGCCCGGAGGCGATCGTGCTCATTCCGCGACCCTCGGGTCGAGCTTGAAGTAGAGGAGGTCGGCGAGGTAATTGGCGAACACGACGGAGAGGGTCAGGATCAGGAACGCGCCCTGGAGGACCGGGTAGTCGCGCTCCGTGACCGCGTCATAGGTGACGAGGCCGATCCCGGGGTAGGAGAAGACGGCCTCGACGAGAATCGCGCCCGCGACGAGGTACCCGAGCGAGAGGGCGATCAGGGTGGCGACCGGGAGCAGTGAGGCCCGGAAGGCGTGCCTCCAGACGATCGCCCAGTTGCGGAGGCCCTTCGCCCGCGCCGTGAGGACGTAGTCCTCGCTGAGCGCCTCCATCAGCGAGGACCGCACGATGAGCGCGTACTCGCCGTACAGGACGATCCCGATCGTGGCCGCCGGGAGGATCATGTGCTCGAGGCGGTCGACGAACGTGTCCCACCACGAGGGGTCCGTGAACGCGAGAAACGGATCGGCGATTCCGGAGGCGGGCAGGGTGCCCGCGAAGACAATGAGCAGCATCAGCCCCAGCCACTGCGTCGGCAGCGAATAGAAGAGCAGCGAGAAGCTGAGATTCCCCCAGTCGAGGAACGTGCCTCGCCGCCAGGCCGCGACGACGCCGGAGAGGATGCCGAACACGATCGAGAACGCAGTGCCGAGCGCGATCATGGGCAGGGTGTTCAGGAGCGGATCGATGAGCTCGTCGACCACGGGCTCGCGGGTCACGAACGAGCGGCCCATGTCGCCCTCGGCGAGGGACTGCAGGTAGATGACGTACTGCTCCCACTTGGACTTGTCCAGGCCCAGCTCCGCTCGGAGCTGATCCTTGAATTCGACGGTGCAGAACTGGCACCTGAGGCCGGTGACCGCGTCCCCGGGGGTCGCGCGGAAGATGATGAAGTTGAGCGTGATCGCGACGAAGACCGTCACGAGCGCGAACAGAGTGCGCTTCAGGAAGTAGTCCGCGCCTCTCACGACGCCATGTCCTCTTCGCCGCTAGCTCGTCGCCTCACCCCACCTGGTGCGGCTCCCCGAGGTAGCGCTTCGTGTACGTGTCCAGCGAGCCCGGGAGGAAGCCGTCCCAGTTGGTCGAGTACGCCGTGATCGTGTCGAGCACGACGAGCTGGATGTAGGGCTTGTCGCGGTAGAGGATGTCCTGCATCTCCCAGACGATTTGCTTGCGCTTCTCCTCGTCTGCGGTCGCGCCCTGCTCCTCGTAGAGCTTGTCGTAGTCGGGGTTGCAGTAGCCGGTGTCGCTCCACCCCCCGTACTGGTCGCAGCCGACGACGGAGAGGACGAAGTTCGGGTCGAGGTAGCCGACCCAGTCCCACATGGCCATGTCGAAGTTCAAGTACTTCCACTCGGGCGCGCCGATCTCATCGAACGCCGTGGTCGAGTCGAGCGGGTTCTGGATCACCTCGACGCCGATCTCGGCGAGCCCGGTCTTAACGATCTCGAACGCGCGGTTGATGCCGTCGAGGGAGTCCGGGGTGATGATCTCGTAGGACATCCTGTGACCGTTGGCCATGCGAATCCCGTCCGACCCGCGCGCGTAGCCGAGGTCGTCGAGGATCTGGTTGGCGAGGTCGATGTCGTACGCCTCAGGCTCGAGGTTCGGGTTCACCCACTCGCCCGCCGCGGGGGTAACGATGCTCGCGACGGCCTGCGCGTGGCCCCCGTAGACCACCTCGATCATCTCGTCGCGGTTCATGGCGTGGGCGAACGCCTCCTTCACCTTCGGATCGAGAAGCTCAGTGTTCTCCGGCTTTTTCGGGTTCGAGTTGAAGATGAAGTTGTTGATCTGGTACCCGTCGGCCACTAGCACCTCGAAGCGGGGATCGTCCTCGACCGCGCTGACCGCCGTGAGCGGGACGCTGAGGAAGTCGAGCTCGCCCGACGTGAAGGCGGTCATCATCGCGTCCGAGTTGGAGAACCACTGGATCCCCACAGCGTCGGGGTTCGGCTGCGAGCCGTAGAAACCGGGGTTCCGCTCCAGGATCGTCGTGCCCTTCTTGTCGTACTTCGTGAGGACGTACTGGCCGCCCGAGACGACCGGGAGGTCCTTCTCGGGGAGGTACTGCTTCAACGCCTTGCCGTTGCCGGTTGCTTGCTTCTCCCAGAAGTGCTTGGGGAGGATGAAGAACTGCTGGAGTTGCGGAAGGACGTTGCCGACGGGAGTCTCGTAGGTGATGACGAGTGTATTCGGGTCGGGCGCCTCGAGGCTCTTCACGTGCAGGAGGAAGGGCGCGAGGTTGGCGGCGGGTCCCTTGGCGTACTTGAGGATGGTCTCGCCCGTCCAGACGGCGTCCTCGGCCGTCAGCGGCGTGCCGTCGGACCACTTGCCGCCGGGCTTGAGGTGGAACGTCCACGTGAGCCCGTCCTCGGACGTCTCCCAGCTCTCGGCCCAGTCGCCTTCCCACTCGAAGTCGGGCGTGTACTGGACGAGCACCGGATAGATGTCGACGAACGTCGCGTACGACTGGGCGCTGAAGGCGACGAAGGGGTTGATGGAGTCGAAGCCGTCGGTCGTCCCGATTCGCAGGATGCCGCCCTTTTGGACCTCGCCCTCGCCCTCGTCTGCCCCGGTTCCCGTTGCGGCCGTGTCGCCCCCGCCGCCGCAGCCCGCCAGTGCGAGCGTCATGGTCAGGATCGCGATCGCGAACAGCACGCGCTTCGTCATCGTTCTTCCTCTCCTCCGGTCGCCAGTCCCGGCATATCGACTGTGAGCGTCCTCGCATCCGCATCGAGCGTCGCGGTGACGCCGAGCGGGAGCGCCGCGAGGTGCTTTCCGTGCCCCAAGGGGAGCTTGTATAACACGGGAACGCCCAGCGGCTCCAGGTGAACCTCGAGCACGTCCTCGATCGAACGTGTCCGCGGCCAGCCGTGTGGGTGGTCGCCCCAGTCGCACTTCTCCATGTCCCCTACTACGACTCCCCGAACCCCGGTGAGTTTGCCCGCAAGGGCGAGCTGGGTCAGGATGCCGTCCGCCTGATAGGGCGGCAGGTAGTAGTCCTCGAAGAAGAGGATCGCCCCGTCGAGCTCAATCTCCCACGGGGTTCCCATCGTTTGCATGAGCAGCCAGAGGCAGCCGCCGACGAGCGGCGCCGTGACCGTGCCGCCGCGGATCGTGCGCGCGAACGGGTCATCTGGGTTCTCCGGAACCTCGCCGGCGCCGCCTCCCCGGAGCACGGCCAGCAGCCGCTCTTTCGAGAACTCGGTCGTCTCCCGATCGCCGACGCCCAGAAGGCCGTTCCCGTAGAAGGTGGCGAGACCCGTGCGTTGACGGATTGCGATGTGGAGCGCGGTGATGTCCGAGAAGCCGACGAACGGCTTCGGATTCGCGGCGATGACGTCGAAGTCGAGGTGTGGGATGGCCTGCGCCGACCCGTAGCCGCCCTGGAGGCACTGGACGACGTCCACGTCGGGGTCCGCGAAGAGGGCGTTCAGGTCACCGGCGCGGTCTCGGGCGTCACCGGCGACGAAGTCGTCGCGCGCGAGGGCGTGGTCGCCGAGCGTCACCTTGTAGCCCTGGGATTCCCACCACTCGACGCCGCGCAGGACGTCCGAGCGGTTCTCGTACGGGCTCGCGGGGGCGGCGACGCCGATCGTGCCGCCGTCCGGGAGCGGCCGGCCGAAGAGGCGGGCCGCGATCACCAGTGCCCCTTCAGGTAATGTCGCCCCCCTTCGGCGTCGCGAGCACCAAGCCAGAGGCCGCACTCGCACGCAGCCAAGGCTGGATGCCTTGGCAAGGGCGAGGGTGGGCTCTGGCGCCGGGTGATCGCGGGGCAGAAGCAGGCGCTCATTGCCTGGGGGGCACTAGAAGCGGTAGACCTGCGCCTCGGAATCGCAGGGGTTCCCGCGGCCGTACGTGATCTCGCCCGCGGTCACGTCGGCGACGCACCAGAAGACAGTCTTCACCGGCTTCGGCCCCTCGTCGTGCTGGCAGATGGAATCGGGGGCGTTCTCGTGGTCGGCGAGCGCGGCCCGGAGCGTCTCCACGGTGAAGGGCGCGCCGCGCGCGAGCTCCCGTGCGCGCTCGAGCCGCTGGCAGGAGTTCGTCAGGTACGCCGAGCTTTCGAAGCCCTGCATGTCGGCCCACGCGTAGTGGTTCGTGTGGGCGAGGAATCCATCCGGCGCGGGCTCGTCGATCCCCGCCTGCGTCGCCGAGCCCTCGACGTTCAGCGCTCCGTCCGTGGCGTGGGCGACTACCCAGTTGTAGGAGGACGCGCGGGCGGGGTGGAGGACAGCCTCGACCGCTTCGGCAAGTGTCCTTCGCGTGAGGACGTCGCGCATCTGGACGAGGCGCGGGATTCCCACGCGCTCGTCGTTCGGCGAGAGCTCGTTGCCGGTGACGGAGAGCCCGGCGTCGTTCCAGCCGACGCTGAGCCACGGTCCGTTTCCGAGCGTGAAGACGACCGGCTCGCCCGGGACGCGCCACTCGAGGGCGACGAGGTCCTCCTCGTCTTCCGCGTAGAGATCGTTGTTGTGCGCGACGAGCAGATGGCCGTTCGCGGTGAGGTCTCCGGTGACGAGGAGGTCGCTGCAGCCTGCGGGAGCCTCCGCGGGCGCGAGCTCCTCGATCGAGGCGGCGAAGACCGCCAGCGGGTCGACGCCGGCGCCTTCCGCTGCGCCGTCCAGCTCCTCGACGACCCAGGGGAGGTGCTCGACGGTGACCGCGCGGTAGCGTCGCACGAGGTCGGCGTCGTAGGGCAGCGCCGCGAATCGGCGCACGGTCTCGGCCGTCGCCGAGCCGATCTCCCGGCCGACCTCGGCGTGCGTCCCTGCGGTCCGGATGAGCGGGATCGGCGGCGGCGTCACAACGTCTCCCTCGGCTCGCGCCGCTCGGGCAGCGGCTTTGCGAGCAGGTCGCGAACGAAGCCGAGGCACTCCTCGACCGCCGCGGCGAGGAAGGCCTCGCCCTTCTCGGCCGTGCCCTTGGAGGCGTCGCCCTGAACGCCGCTGACGGAGAACGACGACCACCAGGGCATCACGCGCATCGGCCCGTCCGACCACTCCATATACGAGTACTCGCCAGCCGGGAAGCCACGCTCGTCCACGGCCTTCTCCATGTCCACGGCCTCCGGGTCGATGGCGAGGTAGATGGAGGTCTCGAGCTCGCACGCGTGGGCCATCCCTCCCGCGTCCGAGTCACGGATCTCCTCGATGCGCTCGAGCGCGCGCCTCCCGGAGAGGTAGAAGGCGGAGCCTGCGAGGACCTCAGGGTGGTCGACGCAGACGAGGCGTGCGGCCGCGTCCACGAACGGCTGGTTCGAGCCGTGTCCGTTGAGAAAGAGCATACGGCGGAAGCCGTGGCGGGCAAGGGAGCTGCCGACGTCCCTGCAGTAGCGCGTGAACGTGTCCCAGCCGATCGTGATCGGGCCTGGGAAATCCATGTGGTGCGGCGAGTAGCCGTGCGGGACGATCGGGAGGAGCACGATCTCGTCCGGCGCCGCTCCAGCCGTGCGCCGGCAGATCTCCCAGGTAATCCGGACGTCGGTGTCGATTGGGAGGTGCGGCCCGTGGTCCTCGAGCGTCGCGACGGGGATGAGGCACACGCGCTCCTCGCCCGCCGCCCGGCGCACCTCGGGCCAGCTCAGGCGCTCGTACAGGAGCGGGCGACTCCACATCGGGCGATCGTACCGCGCGAGCGCTCCCCCCTAGGTCTCGATCAGACCCGCTTGCTCTGCTGCTACCGTTGTGTCAACAGGTCGGCACTCGGCCGGCCGTGAGATGAGCTACTCGTTCCTCCTTCGGACGTTCGGGCAAGGCGAGTCTCGAACAGAAGAAGGAGTAGAACAGTGTCCCAGCAGTCTTTCCGCGGGCTCGGCGTGTCGCCGCCTGTCGCCGACGCGCTCGCCGCCCGTTCCATCCACGAGCCCTTCAGGATCCAGTCGCTCGTCCTCCCGGACGCGCTCGCCGGCCTCGACGTGCTGGCGAAGTCGCCGACCGGCTCCGGCAAGACCCTCGCCTTCGCCCTTCCGATCGTCGAGCGGGTGTCGCCGAAGGACGGGAAGCCGAGCGCGCTCGTGCTCGTCCCCACCCGCGAGCTCGCGGCGCAGGTCACCGAGGACCTCCGCCTCGTGGCGAAGCCCATGGGCCTGCGAATCGCCGCCGTGTACGGCGGTGTCCCCATCCGCAGCCAGACGGCGGAGGCGCGGGGCGCGCACGTCGTCGTCGCGACGCCGGGCCGGCTCGAGGACCTCGCGCAGCGGAAGGTGATCGGCCTGGAGCGCATCCGGATCCTCGTCCTCGACGAGGCCGACCGCATGCTCGACATGGGCTTCAAGCCGCAGGTCGACAGGATCCTTCGGCGCGTGCCGAGGAATCGGCAGACGATGTTCTTCTCCGCGACGCTCGACGGCGAGGTCGGTCGGCTCGCGCAGGCCTACACGTCGAGCCCTTCGCGCTTCCAGGCGGACCCGCCGGCTGACCGGGCCGAGGGCGAGATCGAGCACCGCTTCGTCGCCGTCAGCCAGAGCACGAAGGTGGAGACGCTCGTCGACCACCTCGGCGACGCCGAGGGGCTGACGCTCGTCTTCGTGCGCACGAAGCGCGGCGCCGACCGGCTCGCCCGCAAGCTCGCCGGTCACGGCGTCAAGGCAGCGGCCATGCACGGAGACATGACCCAGGGTGCCCGCGAGCGCGCGCTCGACCGCTTCGAGAGCGGCAAGGTGCCGGTCTTGGTCGCCACCGACGTCGCCGCGCGCGGCCTCGACATCGACGACGTCGAGCACGTGATCAACTACGACCCGCCGGAGGAGGACAAGGGCTACCTCCACCGCACCGGCCGCACCGGCCGGGCCGGGCGAAGCGGCGTCGCCGTCACCTTCGTCCTGCCGGAGCAGCAGGCCGACGCAAGCAGGGTCGCGAGCCGGCTCGGGCACCGTGAGCAGTTCGAGAGCTCGGGCATGCAGTCGGGGCGCGCGAAGCTCGTCTACACGAGCCGCCGCGGCCGCCGCTCGAAGTGGTAGACGCGCCGGGGGCGTCGGGCAGCAGCGGGCCCCTCTTAACCACTCCTTAACCTGAGTCAACCGGGACTTCACGGAGGCCCGGCTATAACAGAGCCATGGACAAGAGCTCCGCCTGGACGCGCACGGCGTCCCTCGTCTTTGCGGCTCTCCTTGGCGGAGGCGCCGCGGTCGGGATCGGCGCCGCCGTCGACTCCGGTGGCGATACCCAGACGGTGGTGAGCACCGTCGCCTCGAGCGCCCCCGCGACGATTTTCGAGGCGAACGCGAGCGGAGCGAAGTCCGTCCAGGCGATCTACGAGCAGGCGGGCCCCGGCGTCGTTCAGGTGACGTCGACCACTGTGGACTCGAGCAACCCGATCTTCGGCCCTCAGCCCGCTACCTCTCTCGGCTCCGGCTTCGTCATCGACAAGGGCGGCTACATCGTCACGAACTACCACGTGATCGAGAACGCCCAGGAAGTCGAGGTCAATTTCTCGGGCGACGACCGCGTCCCGGCGACGGTCGTGGGCAGCGATCCCTCCACGGATCTCGCGGTGCTCAAGATCGACGCACAGGCACGGGCGTTGACTCCCCTCCCCCTCGGCAACTCAGACGCCGTGCACGTCGGGGACGCGGTCGTCGCCATCGGGAACCCCTTCGGCCTCGAGCGAACCGTCACCGCCGGCATCGTGAGCGCGCTGCAGCGCCAGATCACCGCGCCCAACGGCTACACGATCGACAAGGTCATCCAGATGGACGCGGCCATCAACCACGGCAACTCGGGCGGACCGCTGCTGAACGCCCGCGGCGAGGTGATCGGCGTCAACTCCCAGATCGAGAGCGAGACCGGCGGGAACGTCGGCATCGGCTTCGCCGTGCCGGTGAACACGGTCAAAGAGGTCGTGTCGCAGATCAAGGAGAACGGCAAAGTCGAGCATGCGTATCTGGGCGTGCAGATGCTGGCGATCGACGACGGGCTCGCCGAGGCCCTCAGACTCCCCGTGAAGGAGGGCGTCCTGATCGCGGATGTTGTCGACGGCAGCCCGGCCGACGATGCCGGCCTCAAGGGCGGCGACCAGCAGGTCATCGTCGAAGGCACGAGCTACGTGCTCGGAGGCGACATCGTCACGCAGGCGGACGGCCAGGCCGTCACGTCTCCCGACGATCTCCGCCGCCTGATCATGGAGAAGGACCCCGGCGAGACGATGACGCTCTCGATCCACCGGGGCGACTCGGAACGAACTGTAAGCGTGACCCTCGGGCGCCAGCCCGCCCAACCCGGCGGCTAGCGCGCCCGCGGCCCCTCCCCCCAGGGGCCTGACCGGTCGGAGGCCCGCACTGCCTGCCCGGGCCTCCGACCTCCCTCCTTCCTCTCTCTAGAGAGATGGCGTAGGCATGCCGATCGTCCCCCGGGAGCGCCGGGCGGCACGGGGCACCATGCGGGGCGCTCGTATCCGGGGGATATGGCGCCACCCCTAGCCGCAGCCTCGTGCCGCCCGCCGCAGCTCAGCGCTGCGCCCGTCGCTCTGAAAGGAGCTCCTAGACTCCGCTCCGCGCGATGGTGCCGCACCGCTTCGGTCAGTCCCCGCCCTTCTCGGTCGGCCTCGAGGAGGAGCTCTTCGTCGTCGACGGCGAGACGCTCGAGCCCGCGCCCGTGCCGGCGGGAGTCCTGGACGGCGTCCGCTTCAAGGCCGAGCTCTTCACCTCGATGCTCGAGCTGAACTCGAGCGTCTGCAGCGACGTCGGCGAGGCGATGGGGGAGCTCGCGAGGCTGCGGACCGAGGCGAGGCGGCGCCTCAACGCGCACGGCCTCGAACTCGCCGCCGTGGGAACGTGGCCGACAGCCGTGGCGGAGGAGCAGGAGGTGACGGCGGAGAAGCCGCTCCTGCGCTTCGCGGAGTACGCTGGCTCCTCGGCCCGTCGCCAGCACTGCGCGGGCCTCCACGTCCACGTCGGCGTGACGAGCCCCGAGGAGTGCATGGGCCGGCTGGAGGCCGTCCTGCCCTGGCTCCCGGTCCTGCTCGCGCTCTCGGCCAACTCGCCCTACAGCGCCGGCGCCGAGACCGGGCTCGCCTCGACGCGCGCAGAGCTCCTCGCTCTCCTCCCGCGGAGCGCGGCGCCGCCCGCTTTCACCGACTTCGAGGCGTGGGCCCGCTTCGCGGAGACGCTCGTCGAGCTCGGCCTCGCCGACGACCTCATGCGGCTCTGGTGGGACGTACGCCCCCATCCGCGCCTGGGGACGCTCGAGGTGCGGATGCCGGACCAGCCGACGCGGCTGGCCGTCACCGGCGCCTTCGCCGCCCTCGTCCAGGCGCTCGTCGCGACGGCCGATCCGACAGCCCCGCCGACCGACCGCGGGCTCTACGCGCAGAACCGCTGGGCTGCCGCCCGCTTCGGCGCCGCCGCGGGGCTTGTCCATCCCGAGGGGGAGCGGCTCGCCACGCCGCGGGAGCTTCTGGGCGAGCTCCTCGAGCTGGTCGGCCCGGCGGCGCGGCGGCTCGGGGCCGTCGAGCGCCTCGGCGAGCTCGACGGGCTCGATCAGGCCGGGACGCAGCTCGAAGTCGGCCGTCGGGAAGGCCTCCGCCGCCTCTGCGAGCGCCTCGTCGCGCTCACATACGATGGGATCTAGTGCCCCTCCAGGCAATCGAAGCCTACCTCTGCCCCGCGATCACGCGGCGCCGGAGCCCACCCTCGCCCTTGCCAAGGCATCCAGCCTTGGCCGCGGACGAGTGCGAGCTGCGGCTTGGTGCTCGCGACGCAGAAGCGGGGCAGCATCACCTGGAGAGGCACTGATGCCCCTTCGCACCGAGACGATCCAGGTGAGCGGGATCCGCTGCGAGCGTTGCGTGCTCCGGCTCGGGGGCGCGCTCGGGAAGCTCGCGGGGCTGGAGTCCGCCCATGCGAACATGCTCGGCGAGGTGACGCTCTCCTGGGACGACGAGCGCTTGGAGCGGGACGAGATCGTCGCCGCGCTCGACCGCGCCGGCTTCCGCCCGGCCTTCTCTCAGGAATAGCGCCCGGGAGCGGGGCGTTTGCTTGTTAGTGTCCGGCGGATGGCAGAGGCAGAAACCGACGCCCGCCGCTTGGCGACCGAGGCCCGCGACCGCGTTCGCTTCGAGGAGGAGGTGCTCGAGCTGGCGGACCAGGTGTACCGGGTAGCGCGCCGCCTCGTGCCGAGCCGCGAGGAGGCGGAGGACCTCGTCCAGGAGACGTACGCCCGCGCCTTCCGAAGCTGGCGCTCGTACACGCCCGGGACGAACCTGCGCGCGTGGCTCATGCGCATCCTGACGAACCTCAACATCGACCGGGGCCGGCGTGAGCAGCGCTCGCCGGACATGCGCCCGATGGAGGAGGGCGACTACTTCCTCTACAACCGGCTCGAGGAGACGAGCGGGCCCGACGACGAGGAGCGGATCGTCGAGCGCCTCTCCCAGGACTCAATCGTCGAGGCGCTCTCGAACGTTCCTCACGGCTTTCGCGACGTGATCGTGCTCGTCGACATCGGCGACTTCTCCTACCAGGAAGCTGCGCAGATTCTCGACATCCCCATCGGGACGGTCATGTCGCGTTTGCATCGAGGGCGTAGGATTCTCAAGGGCGAGCTCGCCGAGGCTGCTGTCGGGGAGGAGTCGTGACGGCGTTCGAGTCGATCTGCGAGAAGTGCGAGGAGCTCCTCCAGCCGTACCTCGACCGCGAGCTCGACGAGAGCGAGCGCCGCGAGGCCGAGGCGCACCTGGACGACTGCGGGTACTGCCGCAAGCGGTACCGCTTCGAGGAGAGCCTGCGCCGCTACGTGCGCAGTGCGTGCTGTTCGGAAGAGATGTCGCCGGAGCTGAAGGCGAAGCTCAGCTCGCTCCGGACGCCGCTCGCGTAGAGCCAGGAGAGTTTGACGAAACGCAGGCTGTGCCGCCGGGCCGCGCTGCTCGCCCCGAGCCGGCGTCCTCGGTCGCGCCCGTAGCTTCAGGCTACGAGCGCTCCCTGCGTCCTTGCCTCGGAACGACCATCGCACCCCGGCGACGAGCGACGTTCCGCCAAACCCTCCTAGTTCCCCGTCTGACCGACGATCACGACGAGCCGGAGCGGGTCGTCGCCGCCCGGTAGCGCCGCCGTCCCGACGCCGAGCTCTTCGGCGAGCCGCCCCGCGATCGCCTCGGCTCCGGGCGGGTAGTAGACGCGGGTGGCGCGGTAGTTGCGGCGGTCGGCGTTCTTCACGTCGCCGATCCCATACGCGAGGCCGGCGATCTCGTTCGCGACGCCCGAGGCCGCGTTCCCGCGCCGGGTGCCGTTGTAGACGTCCACCTGAATCTCCCAGCGCTCCGGAAGCGGCGGCGCGACGGCCGGCTTCTTTGCAAGCGCGGCGGGGGCCGCCGGCGGTGCGGCGGGGAAGAACTGCGGCCTGAGGACGAAGATCATGAGCGCCGCGAGGGCGGCCACGAAGGCGAGGACGATCGCCCACCGCCGGAGCGACCAGCGCTCGACGACGGACTCGACGGGCAGACCGGCGAGCTCGCGCGCTTCCCGCTCGGTGATCCCGAGCGCGGAGGCGTACACGACCGTCGCCGCGATCGCGTCCGTGGTGGAGGGGAAGCGGTACGTCCGGCTCTCCTCGAGCGACTTGACCGCGTCGACGTCGAGGCTTGCGCGGGCGGCCGCCTCCTCCAGCGTCAGGCGCCGGCGCAGGCGTGCAGCCACGAGCGGCGACTGTGCGGCGTGTGCCTCCATCTCTCCGACCCTCGGTGTTCGGCGGGCTGCTCCTCCACCCTGCCTCTCTCATCGGCAGGGAGAGGCAGCGCTTGAGCGGTATTAGTCCTCCTCGCAGGCACCGCGGCCGCTCTCTGCCGAGAGCGCGAACGTGCGCTCGCCGATGTGACCCGGCGCCATGCCGTAGGTGAGGAGGCGGAGGCAGTCGTCGCCGCGGGTGAAGTCGACGCGGAAGGCCGAGGCTCCGGTGGCGTCTGCCTCGGATTCGCCGGTCGTCACCGCCCTCGTGCGCGGCGTCCACTCCGGCGAGAGGGCGGAAACGAAGAACTCGACGATCTCCGCCTGGGTCGCGCCGGCGGGCGGGGCGAAGAGGACGCTCGTGACGACCTCGTCGGGCACCGGCAGAGCGCTGTCCGCCGAGGTGCGGGTCAGGCGGTCGATCTCCCGCGCGCCCGGGTACGCGGGCACTCCGGCCAGGAGCTCCTCGTTCGCCTCGGCCCGGCCGGCGTCGAGATTGGTCCAGGCTGCATAGCCGATCCCCGCCGCGAGAGAGAGGAGGACGAAGGCAGGGATGAGGACGGCAGGGCGGAGAAGACGGCGTCTCACGGGAGGTCTTCCGGCGTGTCGACGTCTCCGGGCGCGCCGAGGTCGTCGCAGGGGACGAGCAGCGGCTCGAGCGCCCGGAGGCCTTCGTCGGGCACGGAGTCCCAGAGCTCGCGTGCGACGAGGAGAGGATGGCTCCGGTCGCCGCCGTAGCTCGCGGCGAGGAGCGGGCCGCTGCCTGCGCGCCACGCCGCGAGGACGCGCTCGACGGCCTCGGGCGCGAGCGCCGGGCCGTCGGCGAGGACGATCAGCGCAGCCTCGGTGTCCGGGGCGAGGGCGGCCAGGCCGCAGCGGAGCGAGGCTCCCGGCCCGCGCTCCCACTCCGGGCACGTGACGACGCGGGCGCCTTCCGCCTCGAGCGGGTACGCGCCCGCGACGACGACGACCGCGTCGACCGGCGCCTGGCGGAGCCGCTCCAGCACCTGCGGCAGAAGCAGCTGCTGCTTCGGCGCTCCGAACCGCGTCGCCGCCCCCGCGGCCAGCACGACGACCCCTACGGACACGGCAGGCTGGAGTCTGACCCCTGACAGGTCTTCATGGGCCGTGTGCGGCCGGCGCACGCCCGCCCATGGCCCGCGCGACGGCGAGCTCAGGCATCGTCCGCGTCGAGCGTCAGCGCGACGATGTCCGCGAGGTGGATGAGCCGGAAGGTGGCGCGTATGAGGCGGCGCCGCTCCGTCTCGTCCTCCGTCTCCGGCAGCGTCCGCCAGAGGTCGCGCGCCAGCGCGAGGAGCTCGGCGATCCGCTGGCGCTCCTCGACGTACCCGTCACGCTCGTCGCAGGCGTTGAGGGCAAGCCCGAGGACGCCGATCGTGTCGGACTGGCGCGTCCAGAGGAGCGGCGTCGCCATGGCGAGGTAGTGGTGAATGCGGGCGAACGCGAGCGGCTGCGAGAAGGTACGCGCGCCCTTTGGCTCGGAGAGCGGCAGGGGCGGCTCGTCGTCGGCGATCCGCGCGGCGGAGCCGCCGAGGACGTTGCGGAGCTCGTCGTCGGAGAGGCCCGCCAGACGCGCCGTGCGGACGGCGATGAGCATGCACCCCGGCTGCTGGCCGTACGGGAAATCCGAGGCGTAGAGCACCTGCTCGGGCGCGACCCTCGCGTACATGTCGAGGAGGTCGATGGCGCTCCAGACCGACGTGTCGAAGTAGACGCCCGGCTTGCCCACGAACGCTTCGCAGAGCCCGGCGAGGTCGGCGATGCCGGCGTGGGCGATGATCAGCGGCGCCTCGGGGTAGCCGTCGTGGAGCCGCTCGAGGTGGTCGGCGATCGGAGGGAGCCCGCGGCCGCCGTGGATGAGGATCGGCACGCGCCGCTCGGCGGCGAGCGCGAAGACGGGTGCGAGCCGCTCGTCGTTCAGGAGGAAGCCTTGCGCCCTCGGATGCAGCTTGATCCCGCGGGCGCCGCGGTCGAGGCAGCGCGTCGCCTCCCCGATCGGGCTCTCGGCGAGGTCGAGCCGCACGAAGGGGACGAGGAGCCCCTGCGAGCGCTCGGCCGCCTCGAGCGTTCGGTCGTTCGGCGCGCGAAACGCGGGCTCGCGGTCGGGCTCGTCCAGGCAGAACGTAAAGGCGCGCTCGACGCCCGAGCGGCGCAGGAACGTCTCGAGCTCCTCGTACGCTGCCGTGGAGCCGTCGATGTCCCGGCCAACATGGACGTGCGCGTCGAAGAGGGTCGTGCCGGGGGGAACGAGCGCCGCCAGCTCCTCCTCGTACGTCTCCACGAGCCGCAGGACTCGCTCGAGCGTCCCCTCCATGTGCTGCACTAGGTGAATCTAGCGGGAGCGGTTACCATCCGGAGCCGTGCCAGACGTCATCATCTTCGGCGACACCGTCCGCTCTCCCGAGCTGCGCCACGAGGTGCCGGTTTCCGTGCCCGACCCGTTCGTCTACGTCGAGCGGAACGGATCGCGGACGGCCTTCGTGGGCTCGCTCGAGCTTCCGCGCCTGCGGGTAATCGAAGGGCTCGAGACCGTGCCGCTCGAGGAGCTCGGGCTCGACGAGCTCGTCGAGCAGGGCCTCACGTGGCACGCGATGACCACCGAGCTCGTCCTCCGCGCCTGCCGCGCGGCCCGCGTCGAGTCGGCCGTCACCCCGCGCGACTTCCCGCTCGAGCTCGCCGACTACCTGCGCGCGCACGAGATCGAGGTCGAGGCCCGCGGGGAGCTCTTCGACGAGCGGCGTCGTGTCAAGACTCCCGCCGAGCTCGAGGGGATCCGCCGGGCGCAGCGCGCCGCCGAGCGCGGGATGGACGCGGTGCGCGCACGGCTTCGTGAGCGCGGCCCTCTCACCTGCGAGGAGCTTCAGACCGAGGTGATGCGGGTCTTCAGCAACGACGGTGTGCTCATCGACGACGTCGTGCTGGTCTCCGCGGGGGCGCAGACGACCGTCGGGCACGAGCCCGGCCACGGCCCGATCGGGGAGGGCGAGCCGGTCGTCGTTGACCTCTTCCCCCGCGATCCGGCCTCGGGCTGCTACGCGGACATGACGCGGACGTTCTGCGTGGGCGAGCCGCCCGAGGAGCTCGTTCGCTATCACGCGCTCGTGCGCGAGGCCTTCGACCTGGCCTACGCGACCATCCGCCCCGGGATCCCCGGCTCGGAGCCGCACCGGGTCGTGTGCGAGCTCTTCGAGGAGCACGGCTACAAGACCCAGCTCTCGAAGATGCCGGGCGAGGTGCTGGAGGACGGCTTCTTCCACAGCCTCGGCCACGGCGTCGGGCTCGAGGTGCACGAGCTTCCGTCCCTCGGCCGTGTCGGGGAGGAGATCGTCGTCGGCGACGTCCTCGCCGTGGAGCCGGGCCTCTACCGCACCGGGTTCGGCGGCTGCCGCCTCGAGGACCTCGTCCGCGTGACGGACGACGGTTGCGAGGCCCTCACCGACTACCCCTACGAGCTCTCTCCCTAGGTCCCGGTCCCGGGTCCGTCCCCGGGAGCACATCGATGGGGGAGAATGGGACGCCCCGCAGGGGCGACAAATGGTCCCGCGCCACAAGATCGACATCTCCGTCGCGGACCTCCTGTTCGCTGCGTTCGCGTGCGCGTCCGCTCGGTCGGCGGAGCGGGCCGGGGCCGAGGCTCTCCGGGCCTGGGGGCGTCCGGACGACGCGCTCGCGTGCCTGTCGGTCCGCTCCGGGTTCGACCTCCTCCTCGAGGCGCTCGCGCTTCCCGCCGGGAGCGAGCTTCTGGTCTCGGCCGTCACGCATCCCCACATGGCCCTCATACTCGAGCGGCACGGCCTCGTTCCGGTTCCCGTCGACCTGGACGCGACGACGCTCGAGCCGAGACTCGACCTGGTCGAGCGCGGGCTGAGCGAGCGGACGCGCGGGATCCTGGTCGCCCATCTCTTCGGCTCCCGGGTCGACCTGGCGCCGCTCGCCGCCGTCGCGAGGAGCCGTGGCCTTCTGCTCGTCGAGGACTGCGCGCAGAGCCTCGGCGCGGGGCCGCCGCGAGGCGATCCGCTAGCCGACGTGTCCATGTTCAGCTTCGGCCCGATCAAGACGGCCACGGCGCTCGGAGGGGCCGTGCTTCGCGTCGCGGACGCCGAGGCGCTCGCGCGCATGCGCGCCCTTCAGGAACGACGGCCCGAGCAGAAGCGATCGGCGTACGCGGGCCGGGTGGGGAAGTTCCTCTTCCTGGCCCTGCTCGCCCGGCCGGCCGTCTACGGGGCCTTGGCCCGCGTGGTCGACCTCGACCGGGTTGCTGCCGGCTCCGTGCGGGGCTTCCCGGGCGAGGGAGACGAGCTCTTCGCGAGCCTGCGCGCGAGGCCGTCCGCTCCCCTCCTCGCCGTGCTCGCCCGCCGGCTCCGTACCTTCGACCGGACGCGCATTCGCGCCCGCGCCGAGACCGGAGAGGCTGTGGCCCGCTCGCTCTCGCCCCGCTTCGTCCGCCCGGGCCGAGACGCGCGCGAGCGAACGCACTGGGTCTTCCCGGTCGTCGCGCCCGATCCCCCGGCGCTCGTCGCCGCGTTGAGAGACGCCGGGTTCGACGCGGCTCGCGGGACGACGGCAATCGGCGTGGTCAGCGCCCCGGCCGACCGGCCGGAGCTCGAGCCGCGGGAGGCGTGCGCGCTGCTCGAGAGCGTCGTCTTCCTGCCGGTCCACCCCGAGCTCGGAGCGCGGAGGCTGAGAGCGCTCGTCCAGGCGGCGAACGCCTCCCTCCTGGGCGCACGGGCACGGGAGCTGAGCGTCCATGCGCACTAGAGAGGCTACGCTCGAGGCGCTGCGCACGGGCACGTTCGACCTGCTGGTGATCGGTGCGGGGATCGTGGGCGCCCGGGTCGGGTACGAGGCCGCGCGCGCAGGTCTCCGGGTCGCGCTCGTGGACGCCGGGGACTTCGGCGGCGCGACGTCGAGCGCCTCCTCGAAGCTCGTCCACGGAGGGCTCCGCTACCTCTCCACAGGGCAGCTCGGTCTCGTGCGAACGTCGCTCGACGAGCGCCGAGCGCTCGAGCGGCGGGTCGCCCCGCGCCTTGTTGCCACCCTGCCGCTCGTGGTGGCGGTTCCCGACGACGTGAGGCGCTGGCGCGTGTCGGCGGGAACGCTCCTCTACGGGGCCCTCTCGGGGTTCCGGGACCCCCGGAGCCGCCTCCTCCGGCCCGCGGAGGTGCGCGAGCTCGCCCCGATGCTCCGTGACAACGTCGCGCGGACGTGCCTGCTCATGCACGAGGCAACCACGCACGACAGCCGTCTGACGCTCGCGACGGTTGCCGCGGCCGCGCGCGCCGGAGCCGTCGTCGCCAACTACGTGCGCGTCGTCGCGCTCGAGCAGGTCCAAGGCCGGCTGGCCGGCGCAGTGCTCAGCGGGCGGGACGGCGAAGGCATCGTCACGACGCGCTGCCGGGCGGCCGTGAACGCGACGGGTCCGTGGGTAGACCGCGTCCGCCGCCTCGAGGACCCCGCCGCCCGTCCGACGGTGCGCCTCTCCAAGGGCGTGCACGTGCTGGTTCCGGTCGAGGAGAGCTGGCGCGTAGCCCTGGCGTTGTGGGATGAGGATCGCAGCGTCGTCGCCCTTCCTTGGCAGGGCATGGTCCTGATCGGGGCGACGGACACGCCGTACGAGGGAGACCCGGATCACGTCCGGCCCGAGGAGGAGGACGTGGCGGCCCTCCTCCGGGCGGCCCGGGAGCTCCTCCCCGCGCGAATCGTCGCCCGCGCCCGCGTGCTCTCCTCATTCGCGGGCCTCCGCGTCCTTCCGCCGGGCGAGGGGCGGACGTCTCGGTCCTCGCGCGGCCACGTGACGACCGTCGGCCCGGCCGGCATGGTCTCGGTCGCCGGGGGCAAGCTGACCGTGCACAGGCGGATCGCCTGTGACGTCATGCGGCGGCTGTCGACGGAGGTCCGTCCGCGTCGGGTGCAGGCCGCAGACCTCCCGCTCGCAAAGGCGGCGCCAGGCGCCGCGAGGCTCGCGGCCGCCGTCGACCGGGAGACCCTCGCGCACCTCTTCGGCCTCTACGGAAGCGAGGCGCCTGCGCTTGCCGAGTACGCGACCGTTCCCGGCGCGTTCGAGCGCATCCATCCCGACGGGCCGGACGTCTGGGCCCAGGCCTTCCGCGCGCGCGAGCACGAATGGGCGTTGACGGCGGAGGACATCGCCCAGAGGCGGACGACGATCGCCGTCCGGGGGCTGCTCGACGAGCGCGTCCGGGCTCGGCTCGCCGAGCTGGCGGAGGAGCTCTCGGCGAGGACGTGAGCGGGCTGCTCACGAGACTCGGCATCCCGCGCCTCTGGGGCGAGGATCCGGAGCGACTCTGGGTCGCGATGAGGTATTCCGTCGGGCCGATCGTGCGCGTGCTCACGCCCTCGGTCTGCTACGGCCTCGAGCGCATCCCGCCCGAGGGCGGCGCGGTCCTAGCCGCCAACCACCTCTCGGCGATCGACCATCCCCTGCTCGGACAGCACTTCCCCCGGCCGATCTACTTCCTCTCGAAGAAGGAGCTGCTCGATCTCCCGTTGATCGGCGAGGCGCTCGAGTGGACGGGCACCTTTTCCGTGCGCCGCGGCGAGGCCGACCGCGAGGCTCTCCGCCGCGGGCGGGAGCTCGTCCGAGCCGGGAAGGTGGTCGGCGTCCACCTGGAAGGGACGCGCCAGCGCCTGGGTCACCCCGGCGTCTTCAAGGGCGGGGGCCTCGTGATCGCCCTCGCGGAGGGCGCTCCCGTCATCGCGGCGGGTATCGAGAGCTTCGGGTGGTCGCTCCGAAACCGGCGCGTGTGCGTCGTGGTCTGGGGCGCGCCGATCGAGCTCAGGGATCTCCCCCGCGGCCGGGCGGGCGTCGATGAAGCGCTGGCGCTCGTCGGGCCCGAGATCGTGAGGCTGTGGCGCCAGGCCTGCGAGGCGGTCGCCGCCGGTCTGCCGCCGGTGCTGCCCGACGGCGCCCGGCGCGCTGGGCCCATCCCTCCGGGCGGGACGACGCTTAGGCCGGCACCTGGAAGGCGAGCAGCCGCTCGAAGCGCTCCGGCTCGTCGAACGGCCCGATGAGCGCGAGGTTGAACCGCTCCTCGCGGATGACGTCCTCCGCGACCCGCTGCAGGTCCTCGAGGCTGACGCGGTCGAGGGCCGCGAGCACCTCCTCCGGCTCGCGGATTCGCCCCTCGAGCACCTCGTCGCGAAGCGCGAACGAGATCATCCCCTTCGGATCCTCCAGGGAGAGGACGAGGCGGCCCTTGGCGAAGTTGCGGGCCTTCTCGAGCTCGTCGGCCTCGATCGGCTCGCGCGCGATGCGCGCGAACTCGCCGACGATGGTCGAGATCGCCTCGTCGATCCGCTGGATGTCGACGCCGCTCTGCGCGAAGAGCGTGCCGGCGTCCGTGTAGCCCTGGTTGTAGCCGTAGATGTAGTACGCGAGGCCACGGCGCTCGCGGACCTCGGTGAAGAGCCGCGAGGACATCCCGCCGCCGAGCACCGTGGCGAGGAGCATGAGCGCATAGCGGTCGGGGTGGCCGATCGGGTAGCTGTGGACGCCTGTCCGCACGTGGGCCTGGTCCGACGTCTTCGTGTGGATCTTCACGCGCGGCGTCTCCTGCTCCCAGCGCACCGGCTCAGGAGCTCCCGTGGCGCCGTCGGGGACGTCGCCGAGGAGCTCCGCGACCCGCTCGACGGCGTCCCCGCCGACCGCGCCGGCGACGCCCGCGACCATGCGGGGCGCGCGGTACCAGCGCTCGAGGTAGTCGAGGAACGTCTCGCGGGTGGCGCCACGCACGGTCTCCTTCGTCCCGATGATGTCCCAGCCGAGTGGCTGGTCGCCGTAGAGGAGCTCGTCGTACACCCCGTCGACGTAGTCGCGCGGCGTGTCGTAGTACATGTTCATCTCCTCGACCGTGTACTCCTTGCCCGTGAACGCGTTGAACTCGCCGCCGATCGAGTCGATCTCGCCGGCGATGTCGCGCGCCGTCGGGCGCTGCTCCGTCCCCTTGAAGAACATGTGCTCGGCGAAGTGCGCGATCCCGTTCGTCTCGCGCGTCTCGTAGCGGGAGCCGGCCGCGAGCATGACGAAACAGGCGACGGACTTCGCCGCCGGCATGTCCGCCGTCACGACCCGCAGGCCGTTCGAGAGCGTGGTCTTCTCGAACGCGTTCGCCATCAGGTGGCCACAGAGCTCCTCTCTTCGTAAGCGTCGAGGCGGGCGCGCCAGTCCTCGGGGACCGCCATGGGCGCGTTCGCCTCGTAGTCGTAGGCGACGAGCACGGACGACGCCTCCAGCACGACCCGCCCGTCGCCGCCCCGGATCTCATGCTCCATCACGAAGCTCTTCGTGCCGATGAGCGTCACGCGGGCGCCGAGCTCGAGCGTCTCGGGAAAGCGAGCGGGCGAGCGGAAGTCGACGGTGATGTGGGCGAGGATCAGGGAGAGCTCGTAGGCGAACTCCGGGCCGAGCACGTCGATCAGGTACTGGATCCGCCCCGTCTCCAGGTACGTGAGGTAGACCGCGTTGTTGACGTGGTCGGCGGCGTCGACGTCCCGGAACTCGACGTCGCGCGTGCGCACGAAGCGGTAGCCCTCCATCTGCCGCATGGTACTTTCGCCGCTCACGTGTCCGGCGACCTCACCCGCAAGGCGGTCCTCGCGCAGTCGGACTGGCTTCGCGGAGTCCCCGAGCGCGTCGGCGACCGGCGGCTGCCCGCGGGACGCGTCGTCTTCACCGGCTGCGGGACGTCCTTCCACGCGGCGCAGACGGGCGGCGAGGCGATCCAGGCCCTGGAGGCCGCGCTCTCCCCGCCCGAGGCCGACCTCCTCGTCGTCGTCAGCCACGAGGGCGAGACGAGGCTTGCGCTCGAGGCTGTGCAGGCGTTCTCCGGGCCGGTCTGGCTCGTGACGGGCAAGGAGGAGAGTCCGCTCGCCAAGGCCGCCGACGACGTGCTCGTCGTCACGCCCGAGGTGGAGGAGTCCTACTGCCACACGGCGAGCTACACGTGCGCGGTCGCGGCCCTCGCGGCGCTCCGCGGCGAGGACGTCTCGTCGCTTCCCGACGCGGTCGCGCGCGTCCTCGCGGAGGACCTGCTCCCGGCCTCCGACCACGAGCGCGTCGTCGTCGTCGGCGCAGGCCGCGACCGGCCGACCGCGCAGGAGGCCGTCCTCAAGCTCCGCGAGGGCGTGCACCTTCCCGCCGAGGCCCACCACACCGAGCAGATCCTCCACGGCCACCTGGCGGCGATCGACGAGACCGTCCGCGCGTTCGTGCTCGAGGGCGAGGGTCGCGCCGCGGAGCGGGCCGCCGACGTCGTCGGCGCGCTCGGCGAGCTCGGCGTCGAGACGACGCTCGTGCCGACAGAGCACCCGGTGGTGGACATCGTGCGGTTCCAGCTCCTGACGCTCGCCCTCGCCGAGCGCCGGGGCGTGAACCCGGACACGATCCGCTGGGACGAGCCGCGCTGGGACGCAGCGCGGCGCTCGTACGCCTAGCCTAAGCCGGCTATCCGTTGTAGAGGAGCCAGAGGCCGCCGAGCGTGTAGACGACCATGAGCGCCAGCATGGCGTACTGGCTGACGGCCGCTTTCCGAGGAGACTCGAAGAGCTCGACGGCGCGGTCGTGGGCGAAGGCCAGTCCGGCGACGTGCCCGACCACGAGAGCGCCCACCTGTACGTACCAGACGGTCTTCGGGGCGAGCACCCCGAGGTTCGGGCGGACGCCGGCCGTGCCGAAGAGATCCCAGCCGAAGCCGAAGGGGTTCGACACGAGCGGAGCCATGTACTGGCCCTGGAGGACGGCAAGCGAGAAGTAGTGGGCCACGACGTAGGCGAACGCGATCGGCACGAGGCTCGCCGGGAAGGCGTCGCTGAGGTCGCCGTCGTAGCTCACCGCGGCCGCCGCCGCGCGCACGGCGGTGAGGTAGGCGAGCGCGACGAGGATCACGATGAAGGCAAGGGCGGCGACGTTCACGAGCGTCCCGAGGGCGTCGGCCAGCTCGGGCGAGCGTTCGATGAGCGGTCGTCTCATCCTCGCCTGGACGTCCAGCACCCAGAGGTCGGTCTGGCTGAACCCGTCGAAGGCGACGCCGCCGAGCATCACGGACAGAAACGCAAGCGTGCCCGGCCTTGCGTCGAGCCTCGCCAGCCCGGCGAAGGGCCAGCGCACAACGATTCTCCCCTCGCGTGCCCCGAACGCGGCCATCAGGGCGTAGACGCCGAGATACACACCGAAGGCCTCCCCGTTCGCCGTCCAGGGCTCGCGGCCGAAGGCGAGCATCCCGAGCCACGTGATCGTGCTGTAGAGGAAGATCGCCACGCCCAGCGCCCTCGGGTTCGCGGGATCCGAGTACGCCAGCTCGAGCGCCGCGAAGGCGAAGAGGAGAAACGCGCCGGGCCAGCGCCCGAGGCGCTCGGGGTAGGCGAAGGGAGCTTCCCACCGCAGGCCGCCTCGCTTCGAGAGCCAGGCCGCCGCGTCCGCCGCCGCCCGCCAGGGGTTGAGGACGCGCCAGACGTTCCCGAGCAAGACGACGGCCGCCGGGAGCATGACCCAGAAGACGACGTAGACGAAGGTGGGAGCGAGGTTCTCGTTCGGCGACGTGTCCCCGGCGAGGGCCGCCGCCGTGACGACCGTGAGGAGCCCGAGAGACGCCGCGCCGAGGACGACGCGGAGCGCCCGGCTCAGGAGGATTCGCTGGAAGGCGTCGGCGAGGGGCCGTCCGAGACTCGCGCGCTCGAGAAGCGGCCGCTTCCAGAGCGCCCAGAGCGCGACGAACGAGAGCACGAGGACGATCGCGGCCCCGTAGTAGAAGAGCCAGAGCGGGACCGGCAGGTCCTCGATCCCGCCGATCCCGTGCGCGAGCGGATATTTCAAGGACTGACTGTGAGCTCCGCGATTGGGATCGCCCGGTCCTCGAGCTCGACCTCGAACTCGCCGGCGATGTCCGCGCGGAAGCTGATCCGGGCCGGTTGTCCGGGGGCCACGTCGGCGGACAGGTCGTAGCCGTGGAGGTGCACCTCGTCCTCGACGTCGGCGCGGACGATCAGTACGACCTGCTTGCCCTGCTCGATCGTCGCGCGCACCACCCCGCCGACCGGCTCGCCGTTGCGGAAGACGACCGCCACCCGCTGGGTGTCGTCGGCCGGTGCGGTGGTCGTCGGGGCCTGCTCGGTCGTGGTCTGCACCGTGGTCGTCTGCTGCGTTGTCACCTCGGTGGTCGTCTCCACGGTCGTCGTCTGGGCCGCGGCCGTCGTGTCCGCCTCGTCGTCGTCATCGGGCCTCAGCACGAGGAAGAGAATGACGGCGAGCGCGATGGCGCCGGCGCCGACGGCGAGCGTGGTCCAGAGAGTGCGCGACCCTTTCGGAGGCTCGGCCGGGGGTTCCCCAGGCGGGTCCGTGGGGGGTTGCTGTGGTGCCTCGCTCATGGTTTCCTCCGCGTTCAGGGATGTATGCACGGCCGTGCCGGGCAGCACGGCCCCGGTTCACGGTCTAGTGGAACGCGGGAGGGGCCCTGCCAGGGTGCCCGCCCACGAGCGCTGGAGCGGGCAGGAGGTCAACGGCGCGAGGCAGAGCGAGAAGGGGAGTTGGCCGGTGTGGAAGGGATGGCGAACGGGGTTCCGCAAAGGCGTCCGCGACGGCGAAGATCCCGCGGGCGATGACCGCCGCGGCAAGCCCGAATGGGAGCTGGAGCAGGATCCCGAGTAGGAACACGGGTTCCATGGCCGTCGCCCACGGCGCCTCGCCCCCGTGGATCAGGCGCTCGAGGTGCTCCTGGGCGGCGAAGCCCAGCACCGGGACTGTCCCGAAGAGCCAGGCCGGAGGCCTCCGGCCCACAGGTCGCCGTTGCACGATCCGTGCGAGCGCGGCCGTCGCTCCGACGGCGAGGAACGCCGCAATGAGAAGCGGCGCGCTCTCGAGGTAGCCGTGGCCGCTCGCCGCGAGGGCGTCTTCGTGCTCGTGCCTCCCGGGCGAGACGAGCTCGTAGGCGAGGCTGTGAGCGCTGAGCCAGCCCGCCCCGAGGAGCGGCAACCCGACGAGCCAGGCTGCGTGCGAGCGCTCCATGGCTCTCAATCTTGCCAGAGGCCCGCACCGAAGGGCGCTCTGTAGTCGCCTCGCGCTACCTGACGACGACACCGCCGTTCTCGGCGGCGCCGGCCAGGAAGGCCAGCCAGTCGCGCCAGAGCTTCTCGTCCGCCAGCACCTTCGGCTCCGCCGAGGCCTGTGAGAGCGCGAAGTCGATCGCCCCCGCGGGCACGTGCGAGCCCGGCTCCAGGTGGTCGAGCGAGAGCCAGCCGGTCATCCCCTGCTCGGCCATCTCCTCCGCGAGCTGCTCGAGGTCGCCGAGGCCGAGGAAGACGTGTCCTCCGATGCCGTCGTTACGCGCCCAGTAGAGCCTGAGCATCAGACCAGTCGCTGGAGCTCGCCGAGGAGCCGGTCGACCTCCTCGGCCGTGTTGTAGTGGACGATCCCGAGACGGACGGCGCCGTCCGGGAGCCCGAGCCGGCGCATCACCTCGAGCGCGTAGTAGTCGCCCCACCAGACTGCGATGCCGCGCTCGGCGAGACGGATCGCAGCCAGCTCGGGCGTCAGCGTCGGAAACGTGACGGCGAAGGTCGGCGCGCGCCCGTCCATCGTCGGGGGGCCGTGGAGGCGCAGGGCGTCCGGCAGGCCCCCTAGCAGCCGCTCGCCGAGCTCCCGCTCATGGGCGACGATCGCCTCCCAGCCGAGCGACTCGACGTACGCCACCGCCGCACAGAAGCCCGCCAGAGCCTCGTGGGGGAGAGTGCCCGTCTCGAAGCGGACGCCGATGGGCTCGTCTGGCGCGGGCCGCACCTTGAAGGGCCGCCAACGCTCGAGCAGCTCGCGCCGGCCGAAGAAGAGCCCGAGGTGCGGGCCGAAGAACTTGTACGGGGAGCAGAGGAGCACGTCCACGCCGGCCTCGCGCACGTCGATGGGCCCGTGCGGCGCGTAGTGCACGGCATCCACCCAGGCCAGCGCGCCCGCCTCGTGTGCGAGCTCGGCGATTCGGCGGACGTCCGTGATCGTGCCGACGGCGTTCGAGGCCCAGGGAAAGGCGACGACACGAGTCCGCTCCCCGAGCTGGCGCTCGAGGTCGACGAGGTCGAGCGTCGCGTCCTCCTCGCGGATGTCGGCGAAGCGGACGACCAGGTCGAGGTCGTGCGCGAGCTCGAGCCACGGCGAGACGTTGCCGTCGTGGTCGAGGCGGGTGACGACGACCTCGTCGCCGGCGCGGAGCTCGCGTCCGACCGTGCGCGTGAGCGCGAAGTTGATCGTCGTCATGTTCTGGCCGAAGCCGACCTCGTCCGGTTCGCAGCCGAGGAAACGGGCCGCCGCGTGATGTGCCGAGACGACGAGGGCGTCGCTCCTCCTGCTCGTCTCGAACGCGCCGCCGAGGTTCGCGTTCGACTCCCGCAGGTAGGCGGCCATCGCCTCGATCACGGAGTCGGGAACCTGCGTCCCGCCGGGAGCGTCGAAGAACGCCGTCGGCCGGTCGAGCGCCGAGAAGCGAGCCCGGACGGCGGCGACGTCGAGGGCGAGGGCGCTCATCTGCCACCTCCCGGCCGACGGACGACCTCGCAGTTCACGCGCCACTCGTAGCGGGGCTTCTCCGTCAGCGAGGCGCCGACGAAACAGTCGCGCTCGGCGAGGTCGAGGAGCTCGGCGAGAGCCTCGCCTTCCCGCGGCGGCTCGAGCTCGACGTCGAGGCCGCACTCGATCTCTACGAACGCGAAGCGCCCGTCCTCCTCGCGCCTGGTGACGACACCCTCGGCGGTCGCGCCTCCGCGAACCGCGACTCCGGCGCGCTCGGCGTGGAAGGCGAGGCTCTTGAGCGTGCAGCGCATGAGGCCCGCGAGCAGGAGGTGCTCGGGCGTCCATTCGGGCCCGGGCTCGAGCGGAGCCTCGCCGTCCGCGAGGAGACGCCCCTCGCGGTCGACGCTCGCCGCGTACTCGAACCGCTTTGCCATCAGATGTTCGGCCGGTGGCTGGCGTGCGAGTGCGGTAGCCGCCGACCGAGCATCTGGCTAGGTCTTCGGCCAGCGCGTGATCACGACTTTCTTCTCCGTGTAGAAGTCGATCGCGTCGCGGCCGTGCGCGTGCAGGTCGCCGAAGAACGAATCCTTCCAACCCGTGAAGGGGAAGTAGGCCATGGGAGCGGCAACACCGATGTTGACGCCGAGCATCCCGGCCTGGGCCTCGTAGCGGAACTTGCGCATCGCGCCGCCGCTCGTCGTGAAGATCGAGGCCGCGTTCCCCTTCGTGGAGGAGTTGAGGATCTCGAGTGCGTGGTCGAGGTCGCGGGCCCTGAGGAGCGTCAGGACCGGGCCGAAGATCTCCTCCTGCGCGAGCTGCGAGCCGGGCTCGGCGCCGATGATCGTCGGGCCGATGAAGTTGCCGTCCTCGGAGCCGCGGCCGCGACCGTCGAGGACGAGCTCGCCGCCCTCCTCGACGCCCTTCTCGATCCAGCCGAGGATGCGCTCCTGCGAGGCGCCGGAGATGACCGGGCCGACCTCCGTCGCGGGGTCGATGCCGTCGCCGACGACCATCTCCCCGCCCTTCTCGGAGAGCGCCTGCTTGAGCGGCTCGTACGCGTCCCCGACGGCGATGCAGACCGAGTTGGCCAGGCAGCGCTGCCCGGCCGCGTGGAACGCAGAGGAGAGCACGCCGTCGACGGCGGCCTTGAGCTCGGCATCGGGCATGACGATGACGTGGTTCTTGGCGCCGCCCAGAGCCTGCACGCGCTTCCCGTGCTTGGCGGAGGTCTCGTAGATGTAGTGCGCGACGGGCGTCGAGCCGACGAAGGAGACCCCGTCGACGCCAGGGTGCTCGAGGAGTGCGTTGACGGAGTCCTTGCCGCCGTGCACGAGGTTGACGACGCCCGCCGGCAGGCCGATCCCGTCGAGGAGCTCGAAGGTCCGCTCGGACGCGAGCGGATCCTGCTCCGAGGGCTTGAGGACGAACGTGTTCCCGCACGCGATGGCGAAGGGCAGGAACCACATCGGGACCATGAAGGGAAAGTTGAACGGCGTGATTCCGGCGAAGACGCCGATCGGCTGCCGGATCATGTCCGAGTCGATGCCGCGCGAGACGTCCTCGAGGTTCGAGCCCTGCATGAGCGAAGGGATGCCGGTTGCGACCTCGACGCACTCGATTCCCCGTCGCACCTCCCCGGAAGCGTCCTTGATCGCCTTGCCGTTGTCGCGGGTGACGAGCGTCGCGAGCTCGTCCTTGGCCTCCTCGAGGAGGTACTTCAGCTCGAAGCACGCGCGGGCGCGCTCGACCGGCGGCGTCGCTCGCCAGGCCGGAAAGGCCTCACGTGCGGCCCGCGCGGCCTCGTCCACCTGGGACGGGCCGGACATGGGCACCTGCCCGAGGAGCTCACCGTTCGCGGGGTTCGTGACGTCGATCACGCCGGACCCTTCGGCCTCGACCCAGCGTCCTCCGATGTAGTTCTTCAGGGTCCGCGTAGCGACCCCGGGCTTCTCCTCGACCTGCGCCATCTCTGCCTCCTGGTTGCTCCGCCGTAGAGTACCGCCGTGGCTGCGCCGACGGCCTCTCTCGTGCCGGACATCCTGGCGCCCGGCCTCCGCTGCGTCTTCTGCGGGATCAACCCAGGACGACGCTCGGCTGCGGCCGGCTGTCACTTCGCCAATCCTCGCAACGACTTCTGGCGGCTCCTGGCGGACTCCGGGCTCACCCCGCGGCGCGTCGACCCCAGCGAGCAGTGGGAGCTGCTCGAGCTCGGCTACGGGCTCACGAATGCCGCCTACCGGACGACGAAGGGCAGCGGCGAGCTCCGCCGGGCTGACTTCGCCGAGGCGGCCGAGCGCCTCGAGCGGATCGCGCTCGAGCTCCGGCCGGCCGTGATCGCGTTCGTCGGAAGGCGGCGTACCAGGGGGCGTTCGGAGTCGCCCGTTGCGAGCTCGGGCTCCAGCAACGCGCCTCGGGGTCGACACGGCTCTTCGTCCTTCCGTCCACGTCGCCCGCGAACGCAGCGGTCCCGTATGCGGTCCGGCTAGACTCGTTTCTTGCGCTCTCAAGTTTCCTCCGAGGGAGGTAGGTTGTGGACGTCGTCTTCCTGATCGGCCGGGTCCTCTTCGCGGCGCTCTTCATCTTCTCCGGGCTGACCGTGCACCTGCTGCAGCGAAAGCAGGGGGTTCAGTACGCGAAGATGTATGGCGTGCCGATGGCCGAGTTCGGGGTGCCCTTCACCGGCCTCCTGGCGGTGTTGGGCGGGCTCTCGGTCGCCCTCGGAGTGTGGGGCGACCTCGGTTCGCTCTTGCTCGTGGCGTTTCTCCTGCTGATCACGCCGCTCATGCACGCGTTCTGGCGAGAGACGGACGCGATGCAGAAGCAGCTTCAGATGGTGAGCTTCACGAAGAACACCGCGCTCCTGGGCGGCGCGCTCGTCCTCTTCTACACCTGGAACCAGCTCCAGGGCGAGGCCGGACTCTCGCTCACCGACCCGCTCTTCGGCCCAGGCTAGCGCCTTTCATCGCAGCGGCGTGCCGGGTTTCGTCACGATCCGCGCGCCACTCGTGCGCTCGTTCCCGCTACGCTCGAAGCGGAGGGAGGACCGCGGCCGGCCCCGGGCGGACTAGCCGCGCCAGCGGTTCGTGATCGGGAGGCGACGGTCGCGGCCGAAGGCCTTCGGCCGGAGCTTCACGCCCGGCGGCGCCTGCCGCCGCTTGAACTCGGCCCGGTCGATCATCCCCAGCGCCCGTTCGACGACGTCCGGGTCGAACCCGTCCGAAGTCAGCTCCTCGCGCGAGCTGTCGAGCTCGACATAGGCCTCGAGCACCTCGTCGAGCTTCGCGTAGGGGGGCAGCGAGTCTTCGTCCCGTTGGTCGGGCCCCAGCTCGGCACTCGGGGCGCGCTCGAGCACCGATGCAGGGATCAGCTCACGGCCGGCGCGCGCGTTCAGGTGGCGCGCGAGCCGGTACACGTCCGTCTTGTAGACATCCTTCAGCAGCGCGAATCCGCCGGCCATGTCACCGTAGAGCGTCGCGTAGCCGACCGAGAGCTCGCTCTTGTTTCCGGTGGCGAGCGGCAGCCAGCCGAACTTGTTCGAGAGCGCCATGATCATCACGCCGCGCACGCGCGACTGGATGTTCTCCTCCGCGACCCCTGGCTCGGTCCCGGCGAACGCGTCCGCGAGCGCAGCGCCGACCGCGTCGACCACGGGCTCGATCGGAATCTCGAGGTACCGCGTTCCGATCGACTCGGCGACCTTCCGGGCATCGCTCCGCGTCTCCTCGGAGGAGTAGCGCGACGGCATCGAGACGCAGACGACGTGCTCCGGGCCGAGCGCCTCCGCGGCCAAGGCTGCCGTCAGCGCCGAGTCGACGCCGCCGGAGAGGCCGAGAACGACGTCCGTGAAACCGTTCTTCTCCACGTAGTCCCTCAGGCCGAGCTCGATGGCCAGGCGCATCTCCTCGAGCTCGTCGAGGAGCGCTGCCACTACCGGCCGAACGGTCATACGTGCGGCCGTCTCGCGCAGCGGCACCTCGACGACGGGCGGCTCGGGCAGCTCCTTGCGCGCCCGGGTCAGCGACCGGCGCCGGGCGTCGCGGAGGCGCCGCGCGACGGCGGTGGTCGCGTCCACATCGACGAGGAGGAGCGCCTCCTCGAACGCGGGCCCGCGCGCCACGATCTCACCGCTCTCGTCGAGGACGAGGCTGTGGCCGTCGAAGATGAGCTCGTCCTGTGCGCCGACTGCGTTCGCGTAGGCGATCCAGCACGAGTTGTCTCGCGCCCGCGTCGCGAGCATCTGCTCGCGCTCGACGCCCTTGCCGAGATGGAACG
>JAIBJN010000133.1 GCA_020029595.1 Actinomycetota bacterium
CCATGCCCATGTCGGAGCCGAAGCCGCTCTCGGTGACGACGTACTCGCCGAGCTTGAGCGCCACGAGGTCGGCCACGAGCGAGTTGTTCCCGTGGGCGACGTTGGCGAAGGGGCCGCCGTGGACGAAGGCCGGCTGGCCCTCGAGCGTCTGCACGAGGTTGGGCTTGATCGCGTCCTTCAGGAGGACCGTCATCGCGCCGGCCGCTCTGAGCTGCTCCGCGGTGACGGGCTCGTCCTCCCACGTGTAGCCGACTGTGATCGATCCGAGCCGCTTGCGGAGGTCGTGGAGGTCGCGCGCGACCGCGAGGATGGCCATGACCTCAGAGGCCGCGGTGATGTCGAAGCCGGATTCGCGCGGGTAGCCGTTCGCGCGCCCGCCGAGCCCGACCGTGATCTGCCGGAGCGCCCGGTCGTTGATGTCGACGCAGCGCCGCCAGCTCACCGTCAGCGGGTCGATGCCGAGCACGTTTCCGTGCAGGAGGTGCGCCTCGAGCATCGCCGCGAGGAGGTTGTTGGCCGCCCCGACCGCGTGGATGTCACCCGTGAAGTGGAGGTTCAGGTCCTCCATGGGGACGACCTGCGCGTAGCCGCCGCCGGCCGCGCCGCCCTTGATCCCGAAGACCGGACCCAGCGACGCCTCGCGCAGGCAGAGAGCGACCTGGCGGCCGGTGTGCCCGAGCCCCTGCGTCAGCGAGACGGAGGTCGTCGTCTTCCCCTCGCCCGCCTTCGTCGGCGTGAGCGCGGTGACGCAGACGAGCTTCCCGTCGGGCCGGTCGTCCAGCCGCTCGAGGACGGAGAGGTCGACCTTCGCCTTGTACTTGCCGTAGAGGTCGTACTCGTCCGGCTCGAGCCCCGCCTCTTCCGCGATCTCCGCGATGGGGCGGAGCGTCGCTTCCTGCGCGATCTCGAGGCTGCTCGGCATCTGCGTCGCCATGTCGCTCCTTTGTCGGTTCAATGCGAGACGGCCGCGGCGGCCAGCTCGGACACGAGCGTATCGGTGTGGAAGCGCTCGAGCGCGAACGGCGCGATCAGCCGGGGAGTCTCCCCGGTGGCGATCAGCTCCGCCAGCGTCGTCCCCACGATGGGGGCGGCCTTGAAGCCGTACGTGCCCCACCCGGTCGAGACGAGGAAGCCCTCGAGCTCCGTCTTCCCGAGGATGGGGCTGTAGTCCGGGGAGAGGTCGCAAAGGCCCGTCCACTGGCGCAGCACCTTCACCCGTTCGAGCTGCGGGAAGAGCTCGAGCGTGTGGCGGGCGGAGTACTCGAGGAAGGAGAGCGTCCCCTTGGAGCTGTACGTCGAGTACGGCTCGATCTCCGCGCCGATCAGGAACTCCCCGCGGTCGGTCTGCGAGATGTAGACGTGCATCTGGGAGGAGACGATGATCACGTCGAGGAACGGCTTCATCGGCTCCGTCACGAAGGCCTGGAGGATGTTCGTCGTGATCGGGAGCCGGACGCCGGCCAGGTCGGCGACGAGCGTCGACCAGCCGGCCGTGGCGCTCACGACCATGTCGGTGCCCACGCGGCCACGAGTCGTCTCCACCCCGGTGACGCGCCCGTTCGAGCGCTCGATCCCGATCACCTCGGTGTACGGGTGGATCTCGATGCCGTGCCGGTCGGCGCCGCGTGCGTAGCCCCAGACGACGGCGTCGTGGCGGATGATCCCGCCGGGCGGGTGGTAGAGGGCGCCCATGACGGGCCAGGTGACGTCCTGCGAGAGATCCATCTCCGGACAGAGCCTGGCGATCTCGTCGAGACCGATCACGCGGGAGTCGATGCCGAGCAGCTGGTTCACCTCCGCGCGCTCCGTCGCCGTGATCATCCCGCGGTCGGAGTGGGCGAGAGTCAGGTGGCCCTGCTGGGAGAAGAGCAGGTTGAAGTCGAGGTCGGCCGCGAGCCCCTCGTAGAGCTTGACGCTCGCCTGGTAGAACTCCGCGCCCTCGGGCGTCCGGTAGTTCGCGCGGACGATGGTCGTGTTGCGGCCGGCCGCGCCCGAGCCGATGTAGCTCTTCTCGAGGATCGCCACGTCGGTGATCCCGTGGTTCTTCGCCAGGTAATAGGCCGTCGAGAGGCCGTGCGAGCCGCCGCCGACGATGACGACGTCGTAGCGGTCCTTGAGCGTGGAGCGGGGCCGCCACATGCGGCGGATGCGGAAGACGTCCTTCATGCTTCGGCCAGTCCTCGGGCGGCGTCGATGGTGACCTCGGCGACGTAGTGGCCGTACTCCTGAGGGACGTAGAGGCGGAATGTGTCGGCGTCGTCGCGGAGAACGAGCGCCTGCACGTGCGCGAGCGCCCCGACGGCCGGGAGCCCGTCGAGGTCGAGGTCTGTAAGGCGCCGCATGAGTGGCTCGCCGCGGATGAGCAGGCCCGCCCAGCCGGCAGAGACGTCAATCACGAGGCGCCCCGCTCCGGCGAGCCGCGCGCGCTGCGCGCCCGCCTCCTCGAAGGAGCAGAGAACGAGCGCGCGCTCCGGCGTGAGCCGCACGACCTCGCCCTCGCCCGCGTCGAGCCCGTCGATCTCCCCGCGCACGTCGAGGACGCCTGTGCGGGAGAGGTCCTCCATCCCCTCCGGCGCGTGCGCGAGCGCCCGCTCGAGCGGCGAGCGCCAGACGGCCTCCGGGGACGCGAGGTCGGGGCTGAGGAAGTCCAGGTGGCTCACGAGCGGAGGTGCTCCCCGTCCGGGTCGAAGAAGGGCCGCAGGCGCACGCGCGCCTTCTCGACCGAGCCGTTCACCTTCACTGCGAGCTCGGCGTCCTCCTCGGCCAGGTCGGGCGGCACCCAGGCCATCCCGATCGCCCTCCCGAGGTGGTCGCTCCAGCGGGCGCTCGTCACGCGTCCGCCCGGACGGCCGCCGATCACGATCTGGCCGCCCTCGTCGGGGACGACGCCGCTCTCCGTCTCGAAGCCGACGAGCTGCTCGCGGAAGCCGCGCTCGAGCACGTGCTCGAGCGACCACTTGCCGACGAAGTC